>JAGVKC010000065.1 GCA_020050775.1 Minisyncoccota bacterium | reverse complement strand
CAAAAACTTGCGGACAAGAACGGCAATGTAAAGTTTGAGTTCGAGGCGCCGCTTGGCGGCGTGTCGCTTGAACTCACTATTGAAGGACTCTCAAGTAACATACATATCGCCCGCATCATTAAGATTGCTCGTTAACCCATATGCGTCTGCCTTTACTACCTTGCCCCTGCAAGGTATAGTGCTCCTACAACTTTCACTACTTTGGATACCCGCATAAATCATCAGATACGCGCGAAGGAGGTCCGCGTCATAGGCCCTGAGGCAGAGAACTTCGGGGTTTTGGCCCTTGGAGCCGCTATAGAGAAGGCCCAGGAGTTCGGCCTGGACCTTATAGAGATCTCCCCCAACGCCAACCCTCCGGTTGCTAAAATCATGGAATATGGTAAATTCCAATACGAACAGCAGAAGAAACGCCGGGACATAAAGGCCAATTCGCATACGACGGAAACGAAGAGCGTGCAGGTCAAAATAGGAACTGGCGATCATGACATGCAGTTAAAGGCCAAAAGGGCCGCTGGCTGGCTGACCGAAGGGCACCGTGTAAAGGTAGACCTGTTCCTCTGGGGACGCTACAAGTACATGGAGTTCGAATTCCTCAAAGAGAGACTCGAGCGGTTTCTCAAGCTGATTCCTGAAGACTACAAGCTCGCAGACCCTATCGCTAAGAGCCCGAAAGGTCTCTCCACAGTGATAGAGAGAGCAAAAAAGCAGGGTAATTAAAAAGTTGCATCGCGGCCGCGCTTTAAAGGACGGTTGCGCGGCACGATTTCGTAAAATCGCATGAAAACCAATAAATCATTTTCGAAGCGCCTCAAAGTTACCCGCCAGGGGAAGATTGTTGCGCGCAAGCCGGGTCAGAATCATTTCAACGCAAAGGAGAGCCGCTCCACCCAAATGAACGGCAATCGCACCCAGCGCATTGTCCTTACGTCGAAGGTGATGCAGCGCTACATTGGCGGAACTAATTAAACTACTATGGCATCCCAGTAGTACAGCAAAGCTGACTACGGGACAGGCGAGTAAAAGCATACTAATTAAAAAAATATATGGCACGAGTTAAGGGTGGTAAAACTAGTTTAAAGCGCCGACGCAACGTCCTGAAAATGGTGAAGGGTTACCGCTTTGCCCGCTCTAAGAAGGAGCGCGCAGCAAAGGAGGCAATTGTGCACGCTGGTGCGTATGCATTCGCACACCGCCGCGACAAAAAGAACGACTTCCGCCGCCTCTGGACTGTCCGCATCAACGCCGGCCTCGAAGGCATCAACGGAGAATTTTCATACAGCAAATTCATCGGTGCCCTTAACAAGAAAGGCGTTCTCGTAAATCGCAAAATGCTCGCCGAACTCGCAGAAAAGTCACCTGAAACATTTGCTCGCCTCGTAAGCAAAGTTTCCTAAAGAAAATCCCCTCCAGCTTGAGGGGATTTTTTGACTAGAGCAAAGATAGCGCTTCAGTTGGCATTACTCGAGTAACAACAGGCGCTTGGAGCGGCTCAGCCGCGATCTCCTTCAATTGAACTACGGCACGACGCAAGCTAGGGTGCCTGCCACCATCCGGCTCTTCGACAACTAAGACATACGTTTTGCCGTTCCATAGTGGGAAGACTCTAAGCGCAACCTGGTCAGGTTTTTCTCCGTAGCGAAGCGCAAAATATGGCGGTTGACCCTGTTCGCGATGAAGCGACACTACTGCACAGACTGGCACAGTCTTGCCCGCAACATAGAAACGCAGCGGCCAGTTAAGCAGCCCTTCCATCCGTGGTTCAACGTTCGACGGAAGTCCAAATCTCTGTTTTGCTTCAGCCTGAAGTGTTTTCAAGGCGCTGATACATGCAGCCAGACTCTGTGGCCCATCCATCCTCATCGTATCCTCCTTGCACTGTATTGAAAGATCAAATATCCGAGAAGCAGCTACTGTGAAGTATAAACCCTGAATTTTAGATTAACCCCGGGTTTGCACAGGCCTGCCATCTGCGGACGGTTCAAAATGAAATGACGCACGTGCAGCTTTGTCCTTACGGACTTTTTCCATGACGCGCTCAACGAGAGCTTTGGGGTCGCTATCAAATACAATTAAATCGTTAGGCCTGTGGCCGTTCTCTAAAATACTTTTGATGATTTCATCAAGTTCCCAGTCTGCTTCGAGTATGCCAATCGGTTTGCGGTCTTCAAACGCTATAGTGAACTCATGTATGGTGCCGATGCGGCCGCAGCCAAAAAATACAGCGTCGGAAGAGCGCGTAAGGATGAGGTCACGGCCCGGGAACCCAAAACCAGTGTAGACAATGATGTCTAGGTACTCCACTGGAAGGTTATATCCTTCAATATGTTCTTTTTCAGAACCAGCAGGAGAAAAGCCTACAGTAAAGCCTCCTTTTTCTTTCGCGCCTATCGCAGACCACAGAGGAAAACCAGTAGTGGCGCCGTTGACGAGCACCGCGCCTTGCGCAGCGATTTGGCGGCCTAGTTCTAGCCCTTTGTCATAAGCATCAATACCGCAATGGCCAGTCTCTGCAGCGCCAGAGACACAAAGTTTAAGCTGCAGGTGCGCGTGTTTTACACTCTCCATTGCTTTATTCTACTACAAACTGAGCTCTGCCTTGGCACCACCTTCCTGTGCAGTCGCGCGCAAGCCCAGATATTCTCGTATACGCTGGGTAAGAAACATTGCAGACGCAAGCTCCCCTTCTACCACGAACACTTCTTCTACTTTTTCACTTGCCTTATTCGCAAACTCCAAAAGCTGTTCGCTGTCCATGTGTGCTGAAAAACTGTACATGGTCTCAACACGCGCTTTGACCGGAACTGTTTCTTCATGGAGTTCTACTTTTTTAGCCCCTTCAGCCAGTTTTCTACCCAAGCTGCCTACAGACTGATACCCGACAATGAGCAGAGTGGAATTCTTGTCCGGCAATACATAGTGGTCATGTCCTACGACCCGACCACCATTGCTCATGCCAGAACCTGCTAGAATTATCTTTGAGCCTTTGCGAGAATGTATCGCGCGGGACTGCTCTGGTGTTTCTGCATACTGGAGTTCTGGAAATTCAAATATTCTTTCTCCCCCTAGAACACGCGTGCGTATCTCATCATTAAAGAATTCTGGGTGCGCAACGAACGCGGCTGTTATTTTTTGTGCCAAGGGCGAGTCTAGGTACACCGGTACTGAGGGAATACGTTTCTCCTGCATGAGTGCGCGAATAACAAAAAGAATATCTTGCGTACGTTCAGTAGAAAACGCAGGAATAAGGAGGGTGCCGCCGCGAGACATTGTGTCTTCTATCACGTCTTCCAGTCGTTCGTGTTGTGCTACTTCCTCTAGGCGCACACGATCGCCGTATACACTTTCCATAACTAGATAGTGTGCTCCGGCCGCACTTTCGCACAAAGGGAGAAGCGGCGAATTGCCGCCGCCAAGGTC
Source organism: Minisyncoccota bacterium (assembly GCA_020050775.1). Lineage (GTDB taxonomy): Bacteria > Patescibacteriota > Minisyncoccia > Phycocordibacterales > SBAW01 > GWA1-54-10. The sequence continues at coordinate 5,126 of JAGVKC010000065.1, read as the reverse complement.
CCCTGTTACTACGAGCGAGCGTCCGCCGCGAGTGAACTTTGCCATGGAAGAACCGAGGATATGGCCAGAGTTAAGGAGTTCGAGAGTAAAACCATCAGGGAGTTTTTTTGCTTCGTGGTACGCAAGTGTGTCCCACAGCGCCATCGAGCGAGAAATGTCGTCTACGTCGTAGAGAGGCTCGCGCTGCGTGCGTGGCGCATCGTATTCCATAATCTTGTGCGCATCTTCCAGTAGAGGTCCTGAGAGCGCTTTAGTTGCGCTGGTGGAAATAATGCGGCCCTTAAAACCTCTCTTTACTAAGCGCGGAATACGGCCGATGTGGTCGATATGTGCGTGCGTAATAACCAGCACATCAATGGAGGCAGGATCATACGGGAACGGATCCCAGTTGCGTGACTCTTGCGAACGCAATCCTTGCGACATACCGCAGTCGACTAAAAACTTCGCACCTCCGGTTTCTAGAAGAAAGTTAGAGCCGGTTACAGAACCGGCTCCGCCTGCAAATGTAAGTGTACTTTTCATTGTGATTTAGCGAAATCATGCCGCGTTTACGTCGTTTAAAACGCGGCCGTTTGGTAATTTACTGGTTAGTCCTATATTTCTTAAACAAAACAGCATACAGCGGCACGATAAGCATGCTCCCTACAAATGCGCTCGCGAGATCGACTGCCGTGTCCCCTACGAGCGCTGGTTCTATACGTGTTAACCCAAGAGAAAATTCCATTACTTCCCACGCTACAGACACCGCCAGTGTCGCGCAGAGCGCAAAGAGCGCCATGCGAGATGGGCGCAATGAAAGTCGAGAACCCACCGCCCCAGACCAGGCTCCTATCGCAAGTCCCGCAAGCACGTGCGGAATAATGTCGATGGCACTATAAAACCAGTACAGCGAGTATTCGATTGCGTAGTAGTGAAAAGCAGATACAAGGATGGCCAGGAGTACTGCGAGTATATTAAAAAAAGCGCCATGTGATTTTGCAAAATTATGTCGTCCTAGTGTCGATTGAAGGATTACTTATACAAAGCGCCCCAGGACGGGGACGCGCTGTAGCGGACTGTGAAAGCAAGTGTCTCCCTGTGTTAGGTGGGTGTCGTATCGGCGTACCACGGCACGCCAGCCTTCCGACTCCCTTGAGATTCACTTAAGGACATTTGCCTTCACGGTCCTCACTCAGTATATCAAAATCAAAAAACCCAGACCTATAGTGCGGGGATAGCGATTTGTTTGACTATTCGTCAATTACTTGCTGCAAACACACTGTCCTGTTAGGTTTTAAATAGAATGCACCCGGAGAAAACTGATGCGATACCAATTCAACTCTCGCCGTTGGCAATTTGCTCATGGCGGAGACGCAGAAGGCGACAGACGTAATACGCTAGAGCGCGTAGAGTTTAAGGAGTCGTTTGACGCAAATTCTGACGAAGAAGCATTGGAGAAAATCCTCACGATTATGAGCCATGCTTCGTTCTACTGGAACTGCAGGCCATACCCAGTAGAACCCATTTCCCTTTTACGGGAGCTGGACATATCTGGATCTCATTGTAGAAAAGCTGCGTAATAAAAAAGCCGGACATAAAGTCCGGCTTTTTCTATTCATCAACACCGAAGCGTTTGTATTTGTGTATCTGATCTTTCTTAAACCAGTGTGCGATTTCGTGTTTTGCTTCCGCCTGGGTTTCTGATGCATGTACCAGGTTAAATACCGCGCGCTTCTCGAGGTTTGCGCTTACCGCAGAGTCTGCCGAGTAATCGCCTCGAATAGTACCCATTTCTGCCAAATACGGCATGGTAGGACCTACGATTTTGCGCACCATGTCTACTGCATGCACTCCCTGGACCACCATTTTTATCATTGGCGCAGAAGCCATGAAATCCAGAAGCCACCCACGAACAGTGCGGCCTATCTTAACCAGGTCAGAAGTGCCAAAGTCGCGCTTCACGTCATGGCCATATTTAGTGTAGGTAGCCATAGTCTTTTCGCCTATGCGGCCGAGCCACTTTTCGTCTTTAGGATAGTGGCTGTCCATTTCCTTGCGAGACGCATGGAACATTTCAAGCGCCACGACCTTAAGATCGCGCTGTTCGATGCGCTTAATAATCTCGCCAACGAGGCCTTTGCGTATACCGTCTGGTTTTATGAGGATAAATGTCTTTTCTTCTTTCGGATTCATATTGCGAGCCACTGTACCTTACCCTGCTCCTTTTGGCAATGAACGCTACACGCGGGTTAGCACTTCTGCGCCGTCTTTTGTCACCATAACCGTGTGTTCGGTTTCTGCGCTGCGAGAGCCATCTTCAGTACGATAAGTCCACTCATCCGAGTCGAGAAATATGTCAGGCTTACCTTCAGTAAAGATAGGCTCAATGGCAATGATAAGCCCTTCGGAAAGAATTTCTCCCGTGCCTGCTTTTCCTGTATTTGAAACAAAAGGCTTTTCATGAGGAACAAGACCAAGTGAGTGTCCGCCAAGTTCATCCACCACACTTAGGTTATATTTTTTAGCTACCGCTTCAATCGCAGCACCAATGTCGCCAGTTCGGTTGCCTGCTTTTGCAACTTCTATTGCAGCAGCAAGCGCTTCTTGTGTTGCCTTAATAAGGCGTGTACCTTTTTCATCACATGCGCCCGCACAGACAGTAATTGCAGCGTCAGAAAAAAGTCCGTTGTATGAAAGCCCAAGGTCGAGCATGACCAAGTCGCCCTGCGTAATAATGCGCTCTTCGCTTGGTATGCCATGTACCACTTCGTCGTTTATAGACACACACAGCACAGCAGGAAAAGCCGATGTAGCCCCATCTGGCATGTAATTAAGAAATGCAGGCACTGCGCCTGCGTCGCGAATATATTTTTCGGCTGCCACATCAAGCTTTGCAGTGGAAACACCTGGGCGCACCAAAGTTGCCACATGCTGGAGTGCGCTCGCCAGTATCTTTCCTGCTTCTCGCAGGTTCTGTATGTCTTCTGATTTTTTCGCGATCATTGGATATTGAGTGCCTGCAGAATTTCTGCATGAACGGCCTCTATAGGCTGCTCACCGTTCACCTCTACCAGAGTCCCGGCAGAGCGGAAACTCTCTATAACCGCCTCGTTCTTCTTCTTGTATTCCTCGAATCGGCGCTTTATTACTTCAGCTCCGTCGTCAGCACGGCCTTCAAGGTCATGGCGCTTTACCAAACGCGCATAGACTTCGTCTTCATTCACTTTCAAATACACCGCTCTGTACGGGCGGTTGAGCCATTGCGATATTTCGTGAAAAAGAATCGACTCCGGTTCAGTGCGACATGCGCCTTCAAATACTATTTTTTGCTCTGGCTCCAATGAAAAAAGTACATGTTCAAAAATGTAGGATGCGAGCCAGTGAGGAAGAAGTTCGCCAGCTTCCATGGCACCCTTGAGACGCTTTCCGAGGTAGGTCTCTCCTGCAGCAAGCGTGCGAAACTCGTTACCGGTTGAGAACACCGGCGCGTTTATTTTTTCTGCAAGTAGGCGCGCTTGGGTGCCCTTGCCTGAGCCAGGGCGACCAACCATTAAAAAAGTTTTTGTATCCATCCAATCCAGCATAGCAATGAAATATAAAACTGCACAGGTTGAATGGAGAGCCTGAAAAGTACACATGCGAAAGCCCTTTTCACAAAAAAAAAGAAAAGCGCGCCCGGAGGCGCGCTAAAAAGTGAGAGTATCTACCACCGATCGAAGATCGATCTAGAGCTTCGGTACACCGAAGTGATTTAAAACCTTAGCTGCAAGTTAGGGTTCGCTAATCGTCCCTTTAGGCCGTGTGGCCGTTCAATACTCCCATCAATAATACTAACGAACGTTCACGTGCGTGACAAGTCTAGTACTCTCGGATGGAGATTTGCGAGTCGATGCGGCGCGCAAGATCGAGAATGACGGAGACCACGATGAGCAGTCCCGTACCGCCGATGGCGAGTGCTTGAATGCCGGTGAAGGATTGCACGACGATAGGAAGCACTGAGATGATTCCGAGGAAGAGCGCCCCTACGAAGGTAATGCGAGTGATGACAGAGCCGAGATGTTCTTGAGTCGGAAACCCCGGGCGCACGCCTGGAATGAATGCTCCGTTCTTCTGGAGATTATCTGCGATCTGCTTAGGATCGAAGGTAATAGCCGTGTAGAAGTACGTGAACATGAACACGAAGAGGAAGTAGAGAACGCCGTAGATAGCGAGGTTCTGAAGACCATTAAGAATTGCGTTGCTTACGTTAAAGAGAATCGGGTTGGTCGAGGTCGCAAAGAAGCTCGCGAACATCTGGGGGATAAGAAGAAACGAAAGCGCAAAGATAATCGGGATAACGCCAGCCTGATTGAGGCGCAGAGGAAGGTAGGTTGAAGCGCCACCGAAAAACTTCATACCGCGCACGCGCTTAGCATAGGTCACAGGGACTGGACGTTCTGCTTCTGTGATGGTCACCACAACCAGGGTCACAATAATTGTAAGTGCGAGGAATGCGAGATATACCGGAATCTGCGACGGATCAAAGGCGAACACGAGCTGGCTGAGTTGGCTTGGGAGCGCAGAGACGATGCCCGCGAAGATGATGATGGAAATGCCGTTACCAAGACCGTATTCAGATACGAGCTCACCGATCCACATAAGGAGTACTGCGCCTGCGACGATAACCAGGAGGTTCATGCCGAACTGGAATGGCGTAAGAGCCGGGAGCACGCCCTGGCGTTCAAGAATAACGAGGAAGGAAATACCCTGAATAACTGCGACAGGAAGCGTAATGAGGCGGGAGTACTGCGCAAAGCGTTTGCGGCCAAGCTCTCCTTCTTCCTGATAGAGCTGCTTGAGACGCGGCACCATAAGCGTAAGAAGCTGCATAACGATAGAGGATGTAATGTACGGACCAACACCAAGCATCATGATGGAAAGCGTTGTGAGACCCCCGCCGGAGAAGAGGTTAAGAAGGCTGAAGAATTGATTGTTGGAGAAGAAGAGCGCGAGCTGGGCAGAGTCGATACCAGGAATCGGTACAGCGGCAAGAAGGCGGAACACTACGAGAGCCCCGAGTACGAAAAAGAGACGGTTACGAAGACCGCGGTCTGCAAAGAGAAGTGTTATTTTTTCTCCGAAGGATCCCATATTAGGCAATTGTACCT
>JAGVKC010000039.1 GCA_020050775.1 Minisyncoccota bacterium | reverse complement strand
AGATTTTCGTCAATTGTTCACCTTCGGGTATGTTCGACAAAACTCTTTTTGAGGCTGCTGCTTGTGGCGCCTTGCCAATTGCGTCAAGCGAAGATTGGAGAGCTCTTGTTGGTGAAGAGTTTTTTGCCGACGCAAATCCTGAATCTCTCGCAGAAAGGATACTCGCCACCATTTCTCTAGAGGCATCGGATAAGGTACGTCTCAAAGAAAAAACCCTTCAGCAAGCGCAACTCCATGCCCTTCCGGTCCTTGTAGAACGTCTTACGCAGCAGCTTGCCGAAGAAGGGACCCGTGGATACACTAACCCTGCATGAATATTCTCGGTATAAATCAGGTCGCCGGCATTCTGACCGGCCAGCACGATGCCGCTGCCGCTTTAATAAAGGACGGCACACTCATAGCCACCGCTGAAGAAGAGCGCTTCAACCGCATCCGCCACGCCAAGGGTTTCCCGCACCAGGCTATTGCGTATTGTCTGAAAGAGGCAGGCATCGAAGCTAAAGACATCGACGTTATTGCGATAGGGTATAACCCATGGGCTATTGTAAAACGAGGCTTCTTTTTTCTTGATCCATGGTCCATGTTTGCGTACGCGACCACTTTTTTTATTTATCGTTGGGGAGTGCGAAATCTTGTAAAGACATCCGGTGCACGCGTGATGTATGTTGACCACCACCTTGCGCATGCGGCTACCGCGTATCGCTGTGCGGGTTTTCCTGAAGCGAACGTGTTAACGGTGGATGGCGCTGGCGAAACGGAAACAGCAGCGCTTTATAAAGGCGAGAAAGGCATTCTTACACGTCTCGCACATATTCCGTTTGCACGAAGGCTTGACCGCCGTCCATGGCGCTCCATCGGCAAAGCGTACACGCAGATGACGAATTTTCTCAAGCTTGGTTCCCATGCAGAAGGAAAGACGATGGGTCTTGCATCATACGGGACTCCACGTTTCGATATGTCGCAGATTTTAGATGTGAGAAGTTTCTCTAGCTGGACAATAGACAGACGCAATATTGCGAAGCTCTACAGCGTGTATGAGCGCAAAGATGAAAAAGCACCACTTACTCAGGACCACAAAGATCTCGCGGCAAGTTTGCAGCTTGCGCTTGAACAAGCGTTCGTAAACCTGGGCCACGATGCGTATCTGCGCACAGGCTTCAAGAGTTTTGCACTAGCGGGAGGCGTAGCGCTTAACTGCAATGCGAACTCGCGCCTTCTTGAGCAAGAGTTCTGTGACCGCATATTCATCCAACCTGCAAGTAACGACGGAGGCATCGCGCTTGGTGCCGCTTTGGAAGCTATGCATCGCGTAGGTGATGGAGATTTTGTGGAGTTTATCCATGCGTACTGGGGTCCTTCGTTCACGAACGAGCACATAGAAAAAGCACTCAAAGAAGCGAAGGCAACGTATCGCCGTTCAGATGCAATTGCGTCGGACACCGCTGAATATATTGCAAAAGGAAAGATTGTTGGGTGGTTCCAAGGACGCATGGAACTTGGGCCGCGCGCATTAGGAAACCGATCCATCATTGCAAACCCACAAGTTCCAGGCATGAACGATAAAATAAATGAAGAAGTGAAGCATCGCGAAGTGTGGCGACCGTTCGCGCCATCGGTGCCTGAAGAAGATGCGCCCACGTATTTCGAAGGGATAGAAAAAATGAATGAAAGCCCGTTCATGCTCCAAACCTACTATGTAAAAAGTGAGTATCGCACTGTGCTTCCCGCTATAACCCATGTTGATGGCTCAAGTCGCATACAAACTGTTCGTCCCGAGCAGAATAAGCGCTATTACGATCTTATGAAGGAGGTAGGTAAGCGCACAGGACACCCTGTAGTCGTTAATACGTCATTCAACGATAAGGGAGAACCGATTGTGTGTACGCCCCAGGACGCACTGCGTTGCTTCTTCTCAACTGGTTTTGATGTCCTCGCCATTGGGGATTTCCTCGTTGAGAAGCATACAGCGCATGATTAAGAACCTCCTTTTCCTCACCAGTTTTGAATATCCAACGCAGCACGCCCATCCTCACCATGCGTTGCTCATGGCTCGAGAGTTTAATGCACTCTTGCCCGGAGCGTTTCGCTTAGTCGTGTCTCGTGCAGCACGCGAGTTAGGTACCGTGCCCCACACTGAAACGGCAGGGCCGTTGGCCTTTATAGTACGCACATTGCGATTGCGCAGCGCGTATTACACCGTGTGGCTGCCTCTGTTTCTTATCTTGAATCCAAAGTTTCGCGGCGCTCATGCACTTCTCTTTGTAAACGACACACGGCTCGCTGCAGTAGCAGCTCTATGGAAACCACTCTTCAACTTCAAGCTTGCCGTTGAAGTTCATACCACAATGAAGAGCGGTGTGGTGCGCACTCTAGTGCTTCGCCGGGCTGACTTACTCATATTTCTGACCGAAGGACTGCGAACTCGTACTCTAGGAAGCACCTTGGTTCATCCGCATCATGTGGTGCTTGGCAATGCAGTAGATGCTTTACGTTTCGAGGTAGCGCAGTCTAAGGAAGAACTGCGCAAAGAACTGTCACTCCCTACGAATGCGACGCTCATAGGCTATATAGGCCGTTTTCGGCCAGGCGGAATAGATAAAGGTATTGAGTTTATGCTCTCAGTGTTACCCTCTCTGCCTTCCGATATTCATATGGTCTTGGTAGGGGGAACTCCTACAGAGTTAAAAGAAGTTGCTCAGCTTACCTCACAGCGTGGTTTGAATGGGCGAGTACATGCCTACGGGAGAGTTACAGATGTGGAGCGGTGGTGTGCAGCATGTGACATGTTGGCCTATGTGCCAAGCGAACTTCATACTGACTTTTTACAATATGAAACATCCCCCATGAAACTTTTTGAATATATGGCAGCCCGCAGACCTGTCATTGTCACGGATGCTCCCACTGTCCGGTCTGTAGTAAGCGAGAAAGAAGCTCATATTATTGCTTCAGGAGACCAAAACGCATTTGTGAGGGCGGTAGAGGAGATACTAGCTCACCCAAAACAGTCTGAGATCCTTGTGCATGCAGCTGCAGAAAAGGTACACACTCTGACGTGGCATGCGCGAGCAAGGACTATACTTGCTTCTATATGAGCCAGGGCCGCCCAACAAATTTTCTTAGATATGCCCTGGAGGGCATGTTTGTGACAGCCTCAGGCGACATAGTATTGAAAATTCTTTCGCTTCTATCTACATTCTTTGTTCTACAAAACCTTGCCCCGTACGACTACGGTATTTGGAGACTTCTATTGAGCGCGCTCACAGCGTTTGCCCTTCTCGGGTTCAGTGGCGTGACAGGCATGTTTACCGCTGATGTTTCAAGAGAAATGGGAGAGGGGCGCATGAACACCGCTAGTGGTCTTTTGTATCGCATCGCGCAATATTTTACAGCTACATCCTTCCTTGCTTCCATAGGACTATTTGCTGCTGCTCCGCTTATTAGTATGTATTCAGGCATAAACCTTACGTTGTATCTGCATATACTAGCGGCAACACTACTCTTTGCTGGTGCGCGGCAAACATATCAAATATTTTTTCAGGCCTCGATGCGCCCTTTCCACGCACAGCTGTTTAAAAATATTACGAGCGTCATTTATCTTGCCGGAGTAGCTGCGCTTGTGGTTGTGGCTAAGCTCGGACTTCTCGGGCTAGTTATTGCGTACACAGTTTCCGTGATAGTGCCAGTCTTTATATATGCACCGTATGTAATACGAGCAATAGCAAAGAATTTTAACCGTACTTCTATAAGCGAGTATAGTTTCAAAAAAGCTTTGTTTGGTCGCGGCAAATGGGCTATCGCAGAAGATTACGCTTCAACGCTTAATAGCTCCCTGTGGCCTTGGATTACAGGCTACTTCCTAAGCATATCTACGGTCGGTATGATTTCACTCGCGCTCATGCTTCTCTCTCAGATTTCTTCGCTTATACCAATACAGTATGTATTTCGATCAATTCTTCCTCGGTTGGTTTCGGATGCAGGCAGAGTAGGTGAGTGGATAGTGCGCGGCATGCGTTACACGGTCTGGGCTCATGTGGTAGGAGGACTAGGTGTGGCGTTTGCAGCCTCTGTACTCTTCCCTGTAGTAATTCCAAACTATGTATCTGCGACTCCTATCTTCACAGCTTTTTTACTCATGCTTCCGTTTACTGCATGTAGTATTGTGCTTACCGAATGGTTCTACGCACATAAACATCAGAAAGAGTTTTTTGTCGTAAATGTCATACCTATTGCAATTCTCTTACCGTTGCTCCCCGTTTTTCTGCACACCCTAGGGTTGTTTGGTTTTGTCTGCTGGTATGCACTCAACCCAATACTCACCTTCATGCTCAGCACATGGTATATACGACGATATTCGGGTATTTCCCTCCGTCTGGGCGACATATACTATCCTGACAACAAGGACGAAGAGTTTTTATCTGGACTTGCGCGCAAAGGCTTGGATATATCTAAGCGTTTTTTCTTCACGTCATGAACAGTAACCACACGAAGACCATTTTTATTTCCGTATTCGACGGAGACACAGAGAGAGTGATATTGCGCACAGGAGTATGGCCAGCTCTTCTTGCGAGCGGTCATAAGTTTGTACTGCTTGTGCGTGGTGAGGATAGAATTGAGTATTATCGTGAAGAATTCGGCTCCACTCAGGTTTCGATTGAATTACTGCCGCCTGCAGGCTCTCGTCTGGAGACGCTTTGGTATTACATAAGCTGGAATAGTATCCCCACACACGCAGTAACAGTTAGACGTTATCGAGAATATTGGGCACAAAAACGGTATGTTACTTTTTTTGTAACTCTTCCTCTCTGGCTACTGGGTCATCTACGAGTATGGAGAACTATGCTCCGTCTTTTCTATTGGTACACAGGAGAGCCGTATGCAGATGATTTATTTGAAAAGTATTTGCCAAGTCTTCTTTTTGCACCAAATATGTTTTCTCCAGAAGATATGCGCCTTCTGCGTACTGCAAAAAAACGTGGCGTGCGAACTGTGACTACCGTAAAAAGTTGGGATGTTTTGGTGACGAAGGCTTTTACGCGAGTTCTTGCAGACAAGGTACTTGTTTTCAATGAATACAACAAAGGAGAGGCAACAGAGGTGGGTGACTATACTCTTGAAAAGTCCGTTGTAACAGGATTTCCTCAATTCGATGTGTATCGTTCT
>JAGVKC010000022.1 GCA_020050775.1 Minisyncoccota bacterium | reverse complement strand
GGCCAAGATTTTTAATGCTGAAGGAAAGTCGAGGCCATCCATTTTCTGTATGAAGGAAAACGCATCACCTTTCTCGCCGCAGCCAAAACATATATAGGTCCCGCGCTCAGGGCTGACCATGAAAGATGGCGTGCGTTCTTTATGGAACGGACAGCGAGCCGTGTAGTTGCGGCCCGCTTTACGCAGCTGGATGTATTGCCCAACTATCTCGACGATGTTGAGCTTGTCTTTTATCTCTTGCACATGGGAGTCCATAAAGTGCTTGTATTGTAAGCTCTTTGCCGTACTTGACAGAACCGCTATTTTAGGTGTATAATATGTGTAATTCCAGTCCGTATGGTCTGGTGGTTCCGCAAGGAATAACGGGGTTTCAAGTCTTACCTCAGGCAAAACAGACTAGATCGTTGTAAGGACATGGAGGCTCGTATGAGCAAGACTACCAAGACCATCGTGAAGGGCCCTTCAAAGGATGCGATGTTTGACGCTCTTAAGAACTACAAGAGCATTAACGCTCCGCGCGTGCAATTCTCCATCGAGAAAGGCATCGCTCAGGAGGTCGCCATTACCGGCATCAGTCTCGAAGATGGATCCGGCGAAAGCTGGAATATTCAGGGGCGTGCCCGCGCGATGATTAAGGGAACAGCGGTTACTCTTCCCGACACGCAGGTGAGGATTTACTTCCGCACCGATACTCGTCGCGGATATATGAAAGATTCTCCTCTCACTATTCGTTGATGGGTTGAATCTCCAACCAGTTTCGGCCGCGCATTGAAAAATGCGCGGTCTTTTGTTTTTGTGTGTTTGGATTGATATATCAATCCAAAAAATCGGAGCTATTGACCTATTCTGCGTTACTATGCTACAGAGAATATATGCAGCACTACTGCACAACGCTGAATATCGCAGATATGGCCGTCATCTCGACAGGCCCTATTGCCATTACATGTTCAGCCGCAGTAGTTTGAGTATCCTCCACCCTCTCCTCGAAACACCCCGGCTGAACAGGCCGGTTTTTTGTTCAGCAACAGTTCTTTAACAACAAACGGAGAGAACGATGTCTACCCTCTTTCTAGATAATCCTGCCTCAGAAGCGTGCCTTCTGGTGCCAGAGAAAATTCACGCGCATTTGTTCCTAACGCTTCAAAACGAACCTCAGAGCCGGCAATTTCTGGCGCGCTTCATGCCGCTGAGCTTTGAACAAGAGGAAGTGTGGCTTTCTAAAGCGAATAGCACAAACACTGACGCTGTATTCGTAGTGGCGCAAAAGCCCTCGCTCACTCCAGTAGGCTCCATGGGTCTCCATAAAATCGACTGGAAGAACCGACGCGCCACTACCGGTGCTGCGATACTTGAAAAGTATTGCGGCCAAGGAATAGGATCGCACGCAAAAATGCTTCTCTTATCGTGGGCCTTTCTGGAACTTGGACTTAATAAAGTTGAGTCGCGCGTGATTGCGTTTAATGGCCGCAGCAAACGTTACAGCGAAAAATGCGGCTATGTAGAAGTAGGCCGGCTTAAGAACCACCATTTCCGCAACGGAACATACTACGACGAGATACTCATGGAAGTTCACGCGAAGGAGTGGAAAAAGTTGTGGCGGAAATTCCAAAAGAACGGATTCTCCAAACCTGTGTAAAACTCAAAACAGCGCCCACGGGCGCTGTTTTTCTGTGGAAAAAGCTTTACATCCAGACCATATGCGGTTATAACAAAAAAGGACTATTCGTTTTTGTGTTCAACCAGAAAAAGTGAAAGGAGCCACGGCATGCACATGCCCGCATCTTCCGACACCGGACGACTCGCCCGCAGCTATGAGCCACTGGAGCCTGAATCAGGTACGTGGAAAGCCTTACATCGTTTTGGCTTCACTACCCTCTTCATAAGCCTCGGCTTAATGGGTATCGCTACGGCATTGTACTTCCGCACATAAAGCCGCTTAATACCGGCTTCACTACGCAAAACCCCGCCTTTTCAGGCGGGGTTTTTTCTTTGCTACGTATCTTCGGTGGATTACTCCCCTCGCGACATCAGCGGACGTACGCGTTCATCTATGGGTTCAGTTTGAGCCGGAGAGAATTTCTGTACAAGCGCCTGCTTCGGAGAGCCCTTGAAGCCGGTGCCTGCTGGAATGAGGCGGCCGAGAATAACGTTTTCCTTCAGTCCTTCGAGCTTATCGACGGCTCCGTAAATAGAAGCCTTGATGAGCATGCGAGTTGTGTTCTGGAAGGATGCTGCCGAGAGGAAGCTTGCGCGCGACAGGGACACATCGAGAATACCCATCACAAGACCTTCTGCGGTGGACTTTTCTGCGCCGGACTCTGTCATGCGTGCGTTCTCTGTGTCGAATACAGTTGCTGGCATAACTTCGCCGGTCGAGAATTCGCTTCCGCCGCTGGTCTTCACGCGTACGCGGCTGAACATCTGGCGGACGATAACTTCGAGGTGCTTAGCAGAAATGTTTGCACCCTGGAGTTCGTAGATCTTAACGATTTCCGAGATGATGTAAGCCTGTGTTTTTTCTTTGCCTGCGTATTTGTAGAGGTCAGAGAGGTCAGCAGAACCGTCGGTAAGGAACTGGCCCTTCACGATGCGACTCCCCACTTTTACAGACGGTACGCGGCGGAAGTGTATGTCGTACTCAATACCTTCTTTCTTTGCTGAGGCTTTCTTGTGTTCGATGTCTGGGATAACAACAAGAATCTTGCTGCCGGTGCCTGCCTTTGGATCTGTGTCGTCCTTAATTTCAACAACTTCGCCGGAGACAGTTGCGATAACAGCTGGGTTGCGAGGCATGCGGCGCTCGAAAATTTCTTCAACACGCGGGAGACCCTGCGTAATGTCGCCGCCAACAGAGGCTGCGCCGCCGGCGTGGAAGGTGCGCATAGTAAGCTGCGTACCCGGTTCTCCGATAGCTTGCGCTGCAACAGTTCCCACCGCTTCGCCAAGGGCAACCGGCTTCATGGTGCCCAAGTCTGCGCCGTAACACTTGCTGCATAGACCAAGGGTCG
>JAGVKC010000032.1 GCA_020050775.1 Minisyncoccota bacterium | reverse complement strand
GAACCGAAGAGCCAGCCACAAGGCCGCGGCCGCGAACTGGGATAAGCGTTACGCGAGATGCGCAGTATTTAGCTGTAACATCATGGCGGATGGAATTATCCTTTGTGAGGTTAAGCGTGATCATGTTCTTCTTTGCATTGCGGACTGCTTTGTCGATCGCAAGCGTGGTGTCCCCTGCTTTGCCAAGGCCTACACCTACTTTTCCTTTCTTGTTCCCGATGATAATAGCAACGGAGAAAGAGAAACGGCGGCCTCCAGCAACCACACGGGCTACGCGGCGGATGTTGATCATCTTCTGGTCGAATTCGCTGCGAGGACGAGCCGGGCGAGACGAAGGGCGGCGGTCGCGGCCAGAGCGCCCGCGGCGCTCACCTGTGCGTCCGCGAGGTGCAGCAGCATCTGCTACAGGAGCTGCAGGCACGTCAGTGACTTCCGGCGCTGCCTCCGTTACATCTCCTACTACTGCGTTGTTTTCAGTATCTTCCATATATTAAAATTTCAGGCCCCCTTCGCGTGCAGCTGCTGCAAGTACGGCGACGCGGCCAGTATAGCGGAAACCTCCGCGGTCGAACACCACCGTTTCAATACCTGCTGCTTTTGCGCGCTTTGCAAGTTCAACACCAAGCTTCTTTGCTGCATCAGTTTTCTTGTCCTTCGACATTTCCTTGGTGGAACCGTGCGCAAGAGTCTTGCCTAGAACGTCATCAATGATCTGCGCGTGGAGGTAGCGGTTAGACTTGTACACCGCAAGGCGCGGGCGCGCAGAGGTACCCATGATTTTTGCACGGATGCGCGCGTGGCGGCGTGTGCGGTCAGTCTGCTTTTTGTTAGAGAGTTTAGCCATGGTGTTTTACGCTGCCTTTTTGCCCTGCTTGCGGCGAACAATTTCACCATCGTAGCGGATGCCTTTGCCTTTGTATGGCTCTGGTGTTTTGTGTGCGCGAACATTTGCAGCAAACTGGCCGACTGCTTCTTTGTCGAAACCGCTGATGATGAGAGCGCCTTTGTCTGCCTTTACGGTGACGCCTTCTGGGATGTCCATAACAACCGGATGGGAAAAGCCAAGAGAGAGCTTGAGTGTTTTACCTGCAACGTCCCACTTAAAACCAACTCCTTCGATGAAAAGCTTCTTTTCAAAACCTTTCGTAACACCCTCTAGCATGTTGCGCACATGCGAAGCATACGTGCCGAGCGCCGCGCGCGCTTCGATTGTTTCACCTTTGTGAGTTACTTGTACGCCCTCTTTACCGACCTCAACCGAGATGAGGCGGTGCGTGCGGCGGGTAAGAGTTCCTTTAGGACCCTTAACAGAAATCACGCCGCCTGCGACAGTGACTTCGGTGGATGCAGGGAGTGCAATAGGTTGTTTAGCAAGACGTGACATATATTTACCAAATTTCGAACAGGGCTTCGCCGCCTACGCGCTTCTCGCGCGCCTCTTTACCGGTCATAAGACCCTGTGGAGTGGAAAGAATAAGGAGACCATGGCCGCGCTTTACTGGGCGAAGATCGCGAACACCGAGGTACATGCGGCGCGAAGGCTTAGAAATGCGCTTTACACCGTTTATGGTCGGGCGACCGTCTTTGTAGTTAAGAGGAATCGTGAGGTTCATTTTCTTACCCTCTTCTACCTGGCCAACATAGCCTTCGCGGGAGAGGATTTGAGCGACAGCCAAGCGCATGCGAGAGAGCGGCATAGATACGGACTCCTTCCCCACGCGGGAAGCATTCTGGAGGCGCACAAGCAGGTCTGAGATAGGGTCGTTTACCATATAATTACCAAGAAGATTTGCGGACGCCAGGAATAAGGCCTTCGTTAGCCGCCTCGCGGAAGCATGCGCGGCACATACCAAAGTCACGCATGAAGGCGCGCTTACGGCCGCAGCGGAAACAACGGCGAACAAGCCTCGACTTGAATTTCGGGGGGCGGTTAGAACGTGCGACTGTAGATTTTTTTGCCATTGCGGATCCGGGAACTGCTTCCCGTTACTCCCATACCTCGGGAGTTATGATTCTGCCGGTCTGCCTCGCACTCCTCAGTAAAGAGGGACTAAGCGGCACCTATCAGAAAAAAGGAGCACTGTGGGGCTGTGCAGATACTAGCAGAAGCTATCTTAGAGCGCAACTAAACCTTGACGACTCCTCCTGCCTACTGTATAGCTAAGCCAGAACTTCCCCTACCGTAAGGAGTACTGGGTGGAGCTTATTGAAAAAGTAAAACAACAAGCCCTTCCGGCAGTCATGCGCCGTGTAAGGGAAATGCTCCTTTCCGCCCAGATATGTACTGGGGAGGACGAGGAGAAGATACTGTCTCTGGCTTGTATTGCCTTTGACCATGCGCTCACACTAGCGACGCTATTCCATGAAAACCACAAGCGGGACGGCTTGCCCGAAGATCCGCGCGTGGCAACCTTAAGCAAGGAAGCAAAGCTTCTCATCACGCAGCAAGACGCAACGTCGATGCTGATGCTCCAAGGCGAGCACAAAATGACACTGAGCGGATTTTTTGTCGCTATCGGTGTTCCCCGTCAAGATGCCGACACCGTAGTCGATCATCTTGTAGCAGCAGATTAAAAACCCCGGACTAAAAAGTCCGGGGTTTTATTATATTGAAATACTAGAATCACCTAACAAAACCTGGCTGTTCAAATTACTCCACATCCATCGAGCTGCGTAACGTTCTTCAAAAGTTGCTGTGCTCGAAATCATTTTGCGGAAATTTTTGTACATTGCTGCACGAGAACGTCCGTGAGCTTCTTGAGCTGTGTTTCCTTTTATTAAAGTGGTTGCCACAAGGTTGGATGGCTCAAGAAACAATTTTGCCATTGCGTCTTCGAGAGGCCGCCAGGTTTTATCAGGCGTATAACCACAAATGAATTTGCGAGTATAACCTATAAAAACTTTAGTCCCTTTCTCCACGAGTCCAGGGCCCAATACCTGCGCAGCATCACAACTCCTGGCATACATTACAGTATCTGGAAGAGAGCTCCGGTAGTCGACAAGGATATCGTTGTCGTGTCCCGCAATATTCTTCGAATTTCCATGCCCATTAAGAAATAGGAAGGCTGGATTTTTACTTTGGATATAGCTATCTAAATTTTTACGTATAGCCTTAGGTCCAGAGAGGTCATATACAGAGCCGCGCAGACGTGCCATATCCACCACTTCCTCGCTCCAGGCATGGAAGTAGCGATTTATCTCATCATGCTGGGGCCGAGTAATAAGTACACTACGCATTAGCGTATATTGCCCCGCTTGCTAAATCACGAAGAAACGAGAGTTCCATCTCTATTATTTGCTTCCCTGTTTCGTCCTCATCTTGAACATGACGAAGCATATCTTGTTTATTCAAAGCTTCTGAACCAACGGCTATAGAAAGTGTATTGGGCATAACGCCGATACGCTCAAGCACAAGTTGCTTTAGCTGCTCCTTAAGTTCAGTACTTATTTCGAGTTCATTATTCATGACAAAATCTTGAGACCAACTAACAGGTTAAGTATCTCCTGACCAATGGGGGTGTCTTGCTCTATCTCTAGTTTAGCAGATTGCCAAGTATAAGGCTCGCTCTTAACTACCGCTACTATTTCTTCACGAGTTGCCTGTGGGAGATTTGCGTACACTTTAAGGAATTGAGCTTTTCTGTCCATGAAATAGATGAGGCTGTTGACTATAGCATACCCCGAGGTGGCTACAACATGAAGACGTTATCCACGTCCAGAAATTACTTCTTGAACGGAAAACCGAGGTGAGAGAGATATGCTTTCGCCTGCTCTTTGCCTTTGGCTGTAGTAACTACCGTTACTGCGAGACCAAATACATCTTTGAGTTCTTCGTCAGCAGTTTCTGGGAATACTGAGTGTTCCTTGATGCCAAGAGTGTAGTTACCCATTTCATCAATTGCAGAAGTCTTGATGCCCTTGAAGTCCTTAGTGCGAGGAAGTGCGATATGGATAAGGCGGTTGAGGAAGTCTTCTGCGCGCTTTCCGCGGAGTGTTACCTTGTAGCCGATTTTGTCGCCGATGCGCGTCTTGTAGGTTGCGATAGATTTCTTTGCGCCACGGTGTGCAGCTTTTTGGCCGGTGATTTTTGCGAGGCGGTTAGCAACAAGCTCAACCTTCCCTTTGTCTTTCATCATTTTGCCGACACCAACGGAAATAACCGCCTTTTCAATGCGAGGTGCCTGCATGCGATTCTTCCAGCCAAAGTCTCCCTTGAGCGCGTCGAATGCGGTTTTCTGTTGTTTTGCGATGAGTTCCATATATTACTTCTTTTTATCCTTAGCTTTCGACTGACGAGCCTTGTGTGCGGATGCCTCCATTACTTTACTTGCACGGATTGGGCTCTGCTTCTGCACGATCTGGCCAGACTGGCCTGCGCGGCGCGGCTTCTGGTGCTTAGTGCGCATACCAACGCCTTCTACTACGACGAGACCGTCTTTAGGAAACACAAGGAGGACCTTGCCGGTCTTACCCTTCTCGTTTCCTGAGAGGACTACAACCGAGTCGCCTTTTTTAATGTGGAGAGTATTCATAACGTTATACGACTTCCGGCGCGCGGGAGATGATTGTCTGGTAGCCGAGCTCCTGGAGTTCGCGCGGGATAGGTCCGAAGATGCGTCCTGCTTTTGGTTCCTTTGCGTTCTTGCCTGCGCCTTCAATAGCGACTACTGCATTTTCGTCGAGGCGGATGTAGGAGCCGTCCTTGCGGCGAAACGGTTTGCGCTGGCGCACCACAACACCACGGAGCACATCCTTCTTCTTTACCTGCTTGCGAGGTTCTGCAGTCTGCACCGAGAAAACGACAATTTCGCCGATTTCGGCATAGCGCTTCTTAGATGAACCAAGAATCTTGAAAATGCGTCCAATCTTGGCGCCTGAATTATCTGCAACAACAACGAGTGAGCGGTCCTGTATCATATTAGTTTTCGAAGACGACCTCGAAGGCCTTCTCTTTGCTTATTGGGCGGCATGAACGAATGGTTACGATTTCCCCTTCCTTTGCGCGGTTGCCTGGGTTGTGCGCCTTAATGCGGGAAGTCTTCTTGAGGTATTTCTTATACTTCGCGTGCTTTACGTAGCGAGAAATAGCCACGACGACAGTGTCCTGCATTTTGTCCGAGACAACGGTGCCGCGGAGAGTCTTTTTGTTAGTAGTCTGTTCCATATATTATTTGAGCGCGTTGAGGGCTGTCATCGCGCGAGCCACCTCTTTGCGAAGTGTTGCGGACTCCTTCACATTGCGATTTTTACTGCCTGCAACGGAAAAACGCAAGGCACGCAGGGCTTCGCGCTTAGTGTCCAGAAGTTTCTGGAGTTCTTCCTTTGTATGCTTTTTGAGGTCGGTTTTCTTAGCCATATAGTTCTTTAGTGCGCGCGGGATACTACTTTTGCCTTAAGCGGAAGCTTCTTTGCAGCCTTAATAAGAGTCTGCACTGCAATGGTGTCTGCAACACCGTCTACTTCGAAGAGCACGCGTCCTGGCCATACTTCTACTTCGTAGCCAACTGGATCGCCCTTACCCTTACCGAGTTTTACTTCTGGCGGCTTCTGAGTGAAAGGCTTGTCAGGGAAGATGCGTACCCACTGCTTACCGGTCTTACCAAGCGCGCGAGCAATAACCTTGCGAGCAGATTCGATCTGGTTGCTGCGTACGCGCGCGTGCGTCACTGCCTTAAGGCCGTGACTACCAAAAGCTACCGTAACGCCACGAGTCGCGAGCTTCGTCGCTTTCGGGTTGCGGCGCATGGTGTGCCATTTGCGGAATTTTACTTTCTTAGGGAATAGCATGGTAGTTTTTACTTGTCCTTCGAGTTCTTAGCGAAGACTTCTCCCTTGTAGATCCATACCTTGATACCGATAGCACCAAGCGGGAGGTTTGCGCGCTCGCGGATATAGTCGATATCTGAGCGAAGTGTCTGGAGCGGAATGCGGCCTTTCTTGAGTTCTTCTGTGCGGGACATAGATCCACCCCCGAGCATGCCGGAGAGTGCGATACGCACACCCTTCACGTCGCGGTTTGCCATAACTTTTTCAATCGTCTGCTTAAGAACGCGGCGGAACGGAAGGCGCTTCTCAAGGCTTTCTGTCACCATGTACGCAACAATCGCTGCATTGCTTTCAGGCGAGCGGATTTCTTCGATGTCGAGTTTGATTTCCGGAACCGGAAGCTTGCGCTTCTGGAGGAACTTCGCAATCTGATTGCGAAGCTTGGTGGAGCCTTCGCCAGAGCGGCCGATGATGACGCCCGGGCGTGACGTTTTGAGGATGACGCGCAGCTGCTTAGCATTGCGCTCGATTTCAAGACCGCCTACGTACATGCCGCGAAGCTCCTTCTGGAGATATTCGCGCAGGAGGATGTCCGCCTTGAGATTCTGCTGATACTGCGCACCGTCAGCGAACCAGCGGTGGCGCCAGTCGCGAAGGATGCCGAGTCGATATGCAAATGGGTGTACTACTTTAGACATATTATTTTGCCGCAGCCTTAGCTACTTTTTTGGAAAGAGAAAGTGTGATGTGGCTAGTCTTCTTGCGAATAGGCGCTGCCTTACCGCGTGCGCGAGGCATGAAGCGCTTGAAGACGATGCCGCCGTTCACTTCGATCTTGGAAATGTAAAGATTTTCTGCGCTTTCTTTGGAATTCGAGATAGCCGAGCGGATGAGCTTAGCCATAGGTTCGGACCCGCGCTTCGGAAGGAGCGAGAGTGCGCGAAGTGCGTTGTCAGCTGACTTGCCGCGCACCAAATCTGCAATAAGGCGGACCTTACGAGGCGCCTGGCGATAGTTTTTTAGTTTTGCAGTTGCGTCAGCCATATAAAATTACTTTTTCTTTGCAGTATCAACGGCGGCCTTCGCTGCGTTTGCTGCTGCGATTTCTCCTTCCTTGGCCTTCTGCTCCATTTCTTTCTGCATCTTACCTCCGTGGCGGACGAACTTCTTCGTTGGAGAGAATTCGCCAAGTCGGTGACCTACCATGTCTTCAGACACGAGGACTTCAATGTGGGTCTTGCCGTTGTGTACGCCAAACTTAAAACCCACCATTTCCGGAGCGATCTGGCTTCGACGTGCCCACGTCTTTATAACCTCCGCTGTTTGAGGTTTCTTGCCCTCAATTTTCTTGAGGAGCTTTTCGTCTACGTATGGGCCTTTCTTAAGTGATCGTGACATTTGCCAAATTAAATTCCCCTGTCCGTCGTAGGCAGAAGAGCGCCTAGACCTTGCGACACGGGATTGCGAGTCACTGTACATGAAAGGGCTTCCTTGCGCAAGTTTACGGGAAACTATAGAGTTATGGGCGGGTTTATAGAACAGGCGAGGCTTGTCATGACCAAGAAACAAGCCCTAAAAACGGCCTGTTTCGTTTCAAAAGTGAGACAATTCGATGTCGTACGTAGGTGCGGAATCCATGGACATACACGTTGTGACAGATTGCAGCTATATGCCGTCTTGTCACACACGAAGCTCGGCCCACGACTATTCAATCGTCTTCAAGTAGAGCTAGCCCTCCAGAGAATAAAGATTACATGGAGACACCCGAGGCTCATGAGCTTGAAGATTGGGCACCGAAAATACGCCCAGCCAACTCCTTCCGAATATTAAAACCCCGCCGAGTTGGCGGGGTTTTTCTTTATGCTTGCTTGCTGCGCTTACCGACTTTGCGGCGAGACACAATGAGGTAGTTGGAATACTTTTTCGGGCGGCGAGTCTTCTGGCCTTTGCCGGACGGCTTGCCCCACATGGTCTTTGCGCGGCGCAAACCACGACCCTGGCGGCCTTCGCCTCCTCCGTGCGGGTGGTCTACCGGGTTCATAGCGGTACCGCGAACAGTCGGGCGAATACCCTTCCAGCGCGAGCGGCCTGCTTTACCGTAAGTTACGAGGTGGTGTTCGTCGTTAGACACTTCGCCGATGGTTGCCCAGCACGTTTCGAGCACTTTGCGGATTTCGCTTGAGGGCATCTTAAGGTCTGCGTAGCCCTGGTCGCGTGCGATAAGTTCGATGTGCGTACCTGCAGCGCGGCCGATCTTTGCACCGTTACCGGGTTTAAGTTCGACGTTGTAGATAAAGCTACCCACTGGCATGTTCTTAAGCGGCATGCGATTACCAGGAGTTGCTGGAACATTCTCGCCAGCCTCGATAAGTGCACCAACTTTTACTGACTGCGGGAGAAGTGCGTAGCGGCGTTCACCGTCGCGGTATACAAGAAGACCGATGAAGCCCGAACGGTTCGGATCGTATTCAACAGTTTCTACCTTTGCAGGCACGAGTTTGTTGTAGCGGAAGTCCACTGCGCGGAAAAGGCGCTTGTGTCCGCCGCCCTTGTGGCGCACAGAAATGCGGCCCGCGTTGTTGCGGCCCATATCGCGCTTGCCGCCGGAGGTGAGCGCTTTGTGCGGCTCATTAGTCGTGAGTTTACCTTTGAAGGTAACAGTCGACATGTGGCGGCGGGACTTGGTGTATGGCTTATAGGATTTCATAAAAATATTCTGTGCAGATTATACGAGCTCGATGGTCTCCCCTTTCTTGAGGTATACATAGGCCTTCTTACCACCGACAGTCATGCCGCGGCGGTTAGTACCGCGAGTCTGAACCGACTTGCGAGGAATGCGTGCCGTAGTGATCTTGCGCGGTGTAACGTTGTAGAGCGCGCGGATAGCAGCTGCAATCTCAGTCTTGTTTGCCGAAGGAACAACGTTAAACACGTAGCAGCTTTCTGCAGAGAGGTACGCACCTTTTTCAGTGACGCGCGGCGAGTGAAGAATGTTTTGCGTGTTCTTTTTCATATAATTATGCGCGCTTTACTACCTTTTTAGCAGAGAGTACTTCAAATGCTGCCTTCGGTTCAGAAATGACGAGGTATTTTGCAGAAAGCACTGCAACCGGGTTTAGGTTGCGGACGTCTATAGTTTCTACGTTGCCGAAGTTCTGGAAGCTCTTGATGGTTGGCTTGTGTGTTGTAGGAAGTGCGATGAGTGCTGCGTTCTTAGATTTTGCAAAACCAGTAAACTCTTTGCCAAATGCACCAAGTATTGCTTTTGCAGTTGAGGTTTTCGGAGTTGCCATTTCAAGAGAGTCGATGAAAATAACTTCACCGTCTTTCATCTTGCGAGAGAGAGTTACGAGAAGTGCTTTCTGGCGCATAGAGCGGTTGATCTTCTTGGAGTAGTCCTTCTCGTTACGAGGTCCGTGAGTCATACCGCCTCCTACCCAGATCGGTGAGCGGCGCGAACCGTGACGTGCTCGGCCAGTACCTTTCTGCTGCCAAGGCTTTTTACCTCCTCCGCGCACTTCGCCGCGATCTTTGGTGTGCGCTATCGGCGTGCGGGCGTTAGCCTGCATAGAGGTAACTACCTGGTGCACGAGGTCTGCATTCCACTGCAAACCGAAAATCTCTGCCGGAACGGAGAGTGTGCCTGCCTTTTCTCCCTTAATGTTATAGACCGTTGTTTCCATAGCATCAGAATTCTTGGAGACTTTTTCTTTTGTCTTAGCAAGAGCCTTCATGTTAGTTTTTGTTTTTGCGTCAGCCATAAAGTTTATGAGTGGGAACCGACACCGCGGATTTCAACGAGGCTGCCAGGAATTCCCGGCACAGCACCCTTGATCACGAGTTCGTTCGTTTCTGTGTGCACCTGAAGCACCACAAGGTTACGCACTGTTACGCGCTGCGAACCCATGCGTCCTGCCATGCGCATACCTTTTGCCACGCGACCTCCTGCACGACCGCCGCCGCCGCCGATGGAACCTGGAGAACGTTCAGAGTGTTTCTGGCCGTGAGAACGCGGACCGCCGTGGAAACCGTGGCGCTTAATAACACCCTGGAAGCCTTTGCCTTTTGAAGTGCCTGAGACTTCTACCTGGTCGCCAACTGTAAATACAGAGACATCGAATGTTGCACCATTTTCTACACCTTCCGGAAGAGAACCGTTGCGTGCGCGAAGTTCGCGGAAATGTTTGAGTGCCTTGCCCTTCGTGTGGCCAAGCTGCGGCTTATTAACACGCTCTGGCTTAGTTTCGCCGTACCCAATCTGCACGGCGTTATAGCCTTCTTTTTCAGTAGTTTTGACTTGAGTAACAGTTACCGGACCAGCAGTAATGACCGTCGCAGCATGCGCGCGGCCGTCTTGCGTATATACGGTAAGCATCTTGCCCTTTGTTCCAAGGATGAATTTCATGACTTAGTGAAGTGAGTGAACGAAAGCTTGCTTTCGATTCCGAACGAGCGACAGTCATATCGAGGTCTTCCTCGCTATTGTTGTCTATTGGTTCCCGAGGGAACTTGGACCAACGCTATAACCTAGTGTAGGGAGGAATGAAAACAAGTTTTCATTCCGACCGAAACGACGGGTATATCGCAAAGCGATATGTCTGCGTAGAGTCCACGAGACTATACATGAGCACTTATTTTTATGCAAGAAAAAGCAAACCCCCGGGAACAAGGTAAATTGTTCAACCGGGGGTCGGTGCGACAGCCGAGCAAACGGCTTGCACATGCCTAGCAACAGGCACGTAAATATTACTCGAAAATACCTCCTTTAACAAGAAAAAAGTCCGGCCACATTTTTGGGCCGGATTGGGGACATTAGCTGCTGAAGTTTTTGCTTCTGGCCTCTAACTTGTTGTGCCCGGTGTGCCGGAACATATTCAAGCATCGTTTGAAACAATCTTATAGTGGGTCTCCCTCCGTTAAGCGCCGATAGGCGTCAGTAACGTACCTATATAGAACGTCTCGACCGCAGCTATTACTATAATACCATAAAGAAACCGCCCTTGCAAGGGCTGTTTCTTTTGTTGGAGTTTTACTGATTACGCCATTTTTACGTAGATAGTGACGCCGGACGGAAGGGAGAGGTTCGTGAGAGCCTCGATAACCTTCGGAGTCGGGTCGAGAATATCGATGAGGCGCTTGTGGATGCGCATTTCAAACTGCTCGCGGGCATCCTTGTAGATGAACGTCGAGCGGTTCACGGTGTACTTCTTTATCTCTGTTGGAAGCGGGATCGGACCAGCGACTTTCGCATCATAGCGAAGTGCTGTGTCGAGAATCTGCTTAACGGAAGTATCGAGCACCTTGTGTTCATACGCGCGAACCTTAATGCGTAGGCGCTGCACGGCAGCCGGCGCAGCAGCCTTGCGGGTGCGCTTAACGACTGGCTTCTTTGTTGTTTCTTTTTTGGTAGCCATTCTTTTTGATTGCAGATAACTTGTTATCTGCTGTGGACCTAGTTCTCTCCGACGTAACGTCAGAGTAACCTATGCCCGGTTAGCTTACTCACTAATAATGAAGTGAGTATGCACGGAGTAGTTGAAAAAAGCAATTGTGGGACATAGAGTGGTGGGAGAAGAAACAACTGGAGGACGACATGTCTCTTGGTTTGAAGATCTTGCTTGCCATCGGGGTTATTGTGGCCCTACTACTCATCGCCTTCGTAGTATTGGTCGTGCTGGTCGCACACCACCTCAATAAAATTGAACGAGGTCTGCCATGGATGAAATGGGTAACCCTCGATGACGCGATCGAAATGGGTCAATCTGAATTCTGGTGTCTAGCACTTCTCCCTGTATTCCATAAGGACGGACAGCTGCAGGTTCGGATTTTCGACGACCTAGACGAACAAGAAACAGAACTTGTGCGCCAGAAAGGCTTCACTCAGGAGACGGTCGAACTCCATGAGTTTTGCATCGTCAAAAGGGGTCGGCGGCGCAAAATATTCTCGTTAACGTCGCTCGCCGTACTTAAACAATGGTTGCCGCAATCCTCAAAACCAGCATACGCATAAGAAAACCCCGGCCAAAAGCCGGGGTCCTCTTTTTTATGTCCTAGAATTTACGCAATAACCTTAGTCACAACACCTGCGCCGACGGTCTTGCCTCCTTCGCGAACTGCGAAGCGAGTCTGAGCCTCAAGTGCAACCGGTGCTACGAGTTTGACTTTGAAGGTGATGGTGTCGCCCGGCATAACCATTTCAGTACCAGCAGGAAGAGTTACTTCGCCGGTAACGTCAGTGGTGCGGACGTAGAACTGTGGCTTGTAGCCAGTGAAGAACGGAGTGTGGCGGCCGCCTTCATCCTTAGTGAGAATGTAGACTTCTGCTTCGAACTCCGTGTGCGGAGTTACCGAACCAGCCTTCGCGAGCACCTGGCCGCGATGGATG
>JAGVKC010000013.1 GCA_020050775.1 Minisyncoccota bacterium | reverse complement strand
TCCCGAAGATTTGTCCCATTCGCATACCCCGAGCCCCTCAACACCTATACGTTCATAGAGCGCGCGGCCGAAAAGATGTTCGTTTTGATGGAACTCTTCTGCCTCTAAAGCCGTTTTTGATTCTAAATACTCTGTATACGCTGCAGCAGCGCCCGCTGACCCGATGCGAGCGCTCCAGTGCGCAATGATATCCGCCTCAGAATGTTCAGAGGCAGAGTTGGTGTGGGCTTGCACAAAAAACCATATGCCGCCCGCCGCACATACGGCCGCTATTCCTATAAGCCCGTAGCGATATTTTTTCGACACCATGCGATTTCTGAGTTATCGGCCCAGCAGCGCCGCACCGCGCTGGAATGTGTCGCGCATCCACGGAATATCTTCAAAGAATGGAACTACGAAACCCAGTGCAATGGTGGCGATAATGGCAGAGCCGACTACAAAGCCTATCCCGTAGATAATGCCAGCGCCGAAAATAAACGAAGGAGAGTTCTGGCGCGCCACCTTTCGGTTTAGCATCTGCAACTCTTCAATGATATCTTTGCGCTGTTCTTCTAGAGACATACTTCAAGTATACCTTCTCACCATTCCTTCATTTCTCTAAAGAAAACATCCTGACTTCTGATCGAACTCAAGCGGCCAACTGGCCCACCCCTGCATAGAATGGCAGGGGTTATTTTTATTTCTTTTTTGACTTAGCCTTTGAACGCCCTTCTCGGCACTTGTCGCATATGCAGCCTTTAGGTTTAATATACTCGTCGAAATAGTCTGTGTCGTAGTCATACGTAAGTTCTTCTCCGGGTTTTATGGTGCGTTTAGCCGATACATAGATACGCTCTTTATAAATATTTATCTCGCAGTTAGGACGACAGGAGTGGTTTATGTAGCGCGCGGTGTTCCAGTGAGGGGCGCCATCTACACTGATCTTTTTAGTCACCTGAAAAAGATAGAGCTGACTCGCCTTCTCTTCCTGCGCTTCTGAGTAGAGCTTTTTTCCTTTGTATTCGATGATGCAGGTGCCTTTTTTAATCGGAGAGAATGTAAAAAGCCCTAAGCCTGCGCGCGAACGCTTTACCCGCAGGTCATACTTCTGCATATGAAATTTACCTTTTCTTTTTTTAGGGACAGCAGATGTTGTGGCCATAACAAAAAATATCCTATCACGTTCGCCGCATTATAAGGAGACGTGTGCGGGACTTCACGTATTTCTCAGAGTCACTACGGTACTGTTGTACGCATATGGAAATGATTCTTTTATGCCACGCGTGCGGGCACGAGGAGTTGGGAGATTCCGGCAGCGCCCTTATGCTAAAGATAAAGATGTGGAACCATGTTAATAAAGCGCACCCCAAACTCGTGGAGCGCTTCCGCGACGTGGTGCAAGCAGAATCCGTATTCGAGAGCACACGCGAAGGCGCCCCTAACCGTGTTTAAAAATATGCTTCTCATCTTTGTATTTTTGTAACCCTTTGTTGCTATTCAGAGGGTATTGCGCCGTGGCAGTAAGAACCGTATTGTGTACCATTACCAATAGGCCACAGGCTTACAAATGAAAATCGCTCTTCAGGCTTTCTTCTTTTCTACCTCGCGAGCGTACTTTACAAAGCTCGTCATCATAGGCGTTGCCTACGCTGTGGTACTGTTCTTCAGTTACTATTTGGTACCTCCGGGCACGGGCGCCTCTATTTTCTGGCCAGTCTCAGCACTTGGCCTCTCCCTCATCGTGCTCTACGGCCTGGAGTACTGGCCAGCGCTCATACTGGCTCATTTCCTTATGGGCTTTCTTGTGCGCGGCACTCCGCCTCCGCTTGCAGCAGCTGTTGCATTTTCAAACACCATCGAAGCGCTTATCGGCGCATACATCCTCGCGCGCATAGGCTTTAACCCGATGTTTAGCCACGTGCGCGACAGCCTATCCCTCATTCTCACTGCTGCTACTTCTACGCTTCTGAGTGCTTCGGTCACCATACTAAGCATCTACTTTATTAACGGCACCGCGCCCTCAAGCGCGCTTCTAGTAAACCTGTGGGTCGGCCATGCGGTGACAATTCTTGCCCTTGCTCCGTTCATTATTCGATGGCTCTCTCGGCCACTGTTCTATAAAACATCACGTGAAGTAGTTGAGGGCGTTGCGGTATTTGGCATCATCGCCACGCTTTGTTTCCTCATGTTCTGGACACCGTACAGCTCCATTGGTTCTATCTCCCTCATTTATGTGCTTGTTATTCCCCTTATTTGGGCAACCATGCGCACTGGATCGCGCGGTGTCACGCTCTCTTTGGCACTCATAGGTCTCATCGGCGCTACGGGTATTCTCTTTGGATGGGGACCGCTTACTCCAAGTTCTCAGACATTATTCTTTTTTCAGATATTAGTAGGAACACTATGCATTATTTTCCTTCTCTTCTCTTCAATCGTGGACGAACGTTTGCAAGCTATTCGAGATTTGGAAGAATACATCGCGAAATTAAGCGTCACGGTGGATAAAATACGCACGGAAGACCGTGCCAAAACGGAATTCCTTGCAATTCTTGCGCACGAGCTGCGCAACCCACTCTCACCTATTCTCTCTTCGCTTGAACTTTTAAAGCTGCAGGGGCCTGAGGCTGCAACGCCAGAACTTATAGAGATAATGGATTCCCATGTGCAAACTGTTGCGCGTCTGCTAGATGACCTGTTAGACATCTCTCGCATCTCGCGCAAAAAATTCCAGCTTCAGAAAGAACAAGTTACATTGCAGGACGCGCTTAGACGCTCTTTGCAGACGGTAGAGACTTTTTTGAAGGCGCGCGGACACAGTGTGAGCCTTACGCTTCCCGAAGAAGATGTCTGGATGAGCGCAGACCCCGTACGCCTGGAGCAAATATTCGTAAATCTTCTCAATAACGCAGGCAAGTACACTGACCCGAATGGCGAGATACAACTTATATGCAAGCCGGCGGAAGG
>JAGVKC010000062.1 GCA_020050775.1 Minisyncoccota bacterium | reverse complement strand
GCGCTCATTATCTTTACTGACGACTCTGTCGTTGTTGCGAGTGCTCCGCCGGAAGCGTACTGGTTCGTCCTTATCTTCAAGCTTGTTCTCATGGGTTTTGTCACTTGGTGTGCCGGATTGGTTATGTGGTTTACATTTACCGCACCAAAGCCCACAACTGGCTCATTCTGGTCGAACTAATAACTCCCCAGCCGCACGCGGCTGGGGTTTTGACTTTGAATGTCAGGAATGTATAGTGCTCGCAGGTTCTTTTTTGGGAGGTTCTCATGAATATGCGTATGTTGGCCTGGGTGTGTGTCGGACTGGCCGCGCTTTCGTTTCTCTGGACGATCGGCGCTCAAGCTTCGTTCCTCAGCGGCTACTACAAGTTCGGCTTCGAAGAATACGCTGACTTTGTCGAATATGTGCGCGCCGGAGTCTTTGGCCTCATTGCGTTTGCGATGATTGCTGTGATTCTCTTCGTATTTCATGAACTCGAGAAGCTGGGACACAACCTGCTGAATCTGCCGCGCACAAAATAATCTCAACCCCCGACCACTGTGGTCGGGGGTTTCTGCAAAAGGGGATAACTTTTTATTGTTGTAGAGGGTCACAGGTGTTATAAACAACATCAGTTTCTAAAAGTTCTTCAACGGGGGATTCCCGAATGAAACCTCAGCGACTGCTGCGTGCCGTTCCTGACGCTTCGCCGCATCGAGTGACCACACTCACTCAAGTGGAAGCGAAAGTATGCTTCTTTAAGCAGAAGCCGGGCAAGCGTTTTGGCAAAGCGCAGGTTCCGGGAATCAAAGAGGGTCTCTATTTCCGCTATGCGGACATGATGAAACTCGATGGTGGGGCACTGCGCGCTTTTGAAGACAACGAAGAGCGTAGGTTGCCATGTCCGAATGACATGATCGTGTTGAAACTTCACACCTTCACGAATGAAGATTCGGTCACAAGCCATACTGTGGCTCAGTGGGCTCTTCGAGAGCCTGCACAGCCAGCGAAGCGCACCCGCGCTCGCTTACGCGTAGTAGAGTCGGCGCACCCTTAGCGCCGGCTTTTTCTTTGGTCGGTTATTTGCTAGTATGGCGAAGCAGAAATATGCGGGCATAGCTCAGCTGGTAGAGCATTCGACTGATACTCGAAAGGTCCTAGGTTCGATCCCTAGTGCCCGCACATGACATGACAATCTGCCCTGCGGCCGATTTCGTGCAGGTGCGGGAGGCGCAGCGATACCGCGCATCGGCGCGGTCGCGAGTCAGGGGCGTGAGCGGATTTTCTGACGAGAAAATTCGACTTATGCCCGCACATAGAGGTCATATCATCATCACGGGTTCCGTTCACCTCTAATCTTCAGTACAATGGAAGATAATGCATACTGTGAAAAATATTCTACATAGATTCAATAAACTACCTTGGTTTTATAAAGCTGGGGCTGTTCTTGTGCTGGTGGGAGTCGTATGGGGTGGAACTCACCTATTTAAGAGCTCGCCGGCAACTTCTACAGCGACGTCGGAGACTCATGTGCGCATAGCGTCAGTGGCTAGCCTTTCGGACCAATCCGGGCCGCTCCCAGTTACTGGCAAGGTCACCTCTGTAAGTAAAGCCAGCATATTGGCAGTAAGTTCTGGCGAGATCGTAAGTTTGTCTCGAAAACTGGGAGACCGCGTCGTGGCAGGAAGTGTTATAGCGTCATTTGAAAATAGTGGCCAGCGCGCGGCAGTGCTACAGGCGCAAGGCGCGTACGAAGGCGCACAAGCTGCGCTTGCAAAAATAAGTGGAAGTACGGCACAGAATTCCGGACTTTCTTCAGCACAGGCTGCGCAAGCTGCACAAAGTGCAGCCACTTCGGCACGCTCAGCATTGCAAAGTGCGTATGCGACCTTAGACGATTCAGTGCGCACAAAAGCTGACGCGCAATTCAGCAACCCTCAAAGCATTAACCCGCAGCTTAACTTAACAGTGCCCGATGGACAGATCGTTATAGACGTACAGAGCCAGCGCGTGGGTCTTGATACTGCCATTGAAGTTGTCGCAGGGCTCGGCACTGGGCCAGACAGCGCAATTGACGCCGACATTGCTACTGCTATTTCCAAAGCGCAGACTGTACGTGCATTCCTGGACGACTTGGTAGAGGCAGCAAATAAGGCTGTCGCATCACCAAACGTGTCTGCAAGTACTATCGCGGCATATCAAGCATCAGTAGGAGCTGCGCGTGCAGCGGTGCTCGCTTCTATGTCGTCTCTTACGAGTGCAAAGAGTACATACAGCAGCGCGGTGTCTGCCGCAGCTGTAGCTGAGAATTCTGCTGGTACTGGCATAGACAATGACATCGCAAGCGCCCAGGCACAAGTGAAATCTGCACTCGGCACGCTCAATGCTGCACAATCAAATCTCGAAAAAACTATTATTCGTGCACCGATTTCCGGTACGATTGTGAGCCTTGGCATAACTAGAGGAGGGTATGTAGCGGCGTTTACGCCAGTAGCGCAGATTTCTAACCCTGGAGCGTTGGAGATAGAAACGTACGTCACCTCTGACGATGCAAAAACTATTGTCGTGGGAGGCAAGGCTGTCATTGACGGTTCAACCGACGGAGTAATCACCTCCATTGCGCCTGCGCTTGATCCAACCATAGGGAAGATTCAAGTGAAGATCGGCATCACGGGCGACAGGACGACTGTTACCGACGGCGACACTGTGACTGTTACGCTTGCGCGCTCTACGGGGAATGGAAAAACAACTGGAAAAAATACTATTGCGATACCGATCGCTGCGGCAAAGATTACTCCCGCAGGTCCAGTCGTCTTTACAGTAGAGGCAGGCACACTTGTCCCGCACGCAGTTACCTTCGGCGCCATTGTGGGCGGACAAGTAACAATAACTAACGGACTGAGTGCCGACATGACGATAGTCACCGACGCACGTGGTCTAACAGAAGGTCAAAAGGTGATAGTAGACACCGACTAATCTATGCTCTGGCTCTGGAATTTCTTTCTCGAACGTCGCCAGCTGAGCTATGTCTTGGTCGTAGTGCTAATTGTTGCCGGGTTCTACGCGCTACTGCGCATTCCAAAAGAAAACGCTCCACAAGTCGATCTTGCTATTGCAATAGTGACCTCCTCTCTTCCCGGAGCCTCGGCTGAAGACATGGAGTCTTTGGTCACTAACAAGCTCGAAGCGCAGATCTCCGGCGTAAGCAACATCGACACGCTTACATCCTCCTCAGGAGAGGGACTTTCCGCTATAACGGTGCAGTTTACCGCGCAGGCTGAGACGAATCAGTCTATCCAAGATTTGCGCGATGCTGTTGCGCGTTCAGTGCCTAACCTTCCAAGTGACGCGACAACGCCACAAGTCACTAAGTTAAATTTTAGCGACCAGCCGATAGTCGCAGTTTCTATTTCTGGCGAACGCACACCGCTGGAGTTCTCTGCACTCGGCACGCAACTTAGCGATGATTTATTACAACTTTCTGGCGTGTCCCAGGTTCAGATCTCCGGCGTACCTGCGCGCCAAGTGACAGTCATTGTGCGCAAGGAAGCGCTTGAGCAATACGGGCTGCGTGTAACAGATGTTATACAAGCGATCTCTTCAAGCAATGCTGCATTGCCAGCGGGGCGTATTTCGACAGAGGGGGTCAGCTACAACGTGAATTTCAAGGGGGCGATTACAGACCCAGCGCAGATTAGCGATATTGCAGTCTCTTCAAAAAACGGCGTACCTATATATCTGCGCGATATAGCTGATATTCAAAACGGACTCGCGCCTGCAAGCACCTACTCGCGTGTTTCGCTTGAGGGCAAACCAAGCCAAGAAGGCATCACACTCCTTGTGTATAAACAGTCGAGCGCCGACATTCAGGCTACAGCTACCCGCGTTGTAAAACATCTCGAAGAACTGCGCCCCACAACGCTTGCGGGTCTTGAGGTGTTCGTGCCGCCTTCGACCGACCAGGGTGTGCAGGTTGAAAAGCAACTAGGCGACTTAACAGAGACCGGGGTAATTACCGTTGTGCTGGTTATCTTGGTGCTCCTCTTAACTATCGGCTGGCGCGAGTCTTTGGTCGCCGGCCTCGCTATTCCTCTTTCATTCCTTATTGCGTTCATCGGGCTCTACTTTACGGGCAACACACTGAACTTCATCAGTTTGTTTGCGCTCATTTTGGCAGTGGGAATTCTAGTGGACTCCGGAATCGTAGTCACAGAAGCTATACACGCGCGGCTGCGTCTCTTTGCAACGCCCATAGAGGCGGCTAAAGCAGCACTGCGTGATTATGCGTGGCCGCTTATTGCGGGCACTATGGCAACGGTTGCGGTGTTTGCTCCGCTCTTTTTCCTTACCGGCATCATCGGCAAGTTCATTGCGGGCATTCCCTACACACTCATATTCGTACTTCTCGCGTCTATCTTTGTAGCGCTGGGTATTGTGCCTTTGATTGCGGTTCTGTTTACAAAAGGTAAGCCTAATCGTTTCGAGGTCATGCAGGAGGAATATACCGCTGCAGTTACTGCGTGGTACAAAGAGAAACTTCGCGCAGTACTAGAACATCGTCGGTATCAAAATATCTTTCTTTGGGTTCTTTTTGTCGGCATGATAGGATCCTTCGCGCTACCTGTTGTTGGCCTTGTGACCGCCACCTTCTTTCCAGCAAGCGATGAAGATTTTATTTATATCAACCTCCAGGCTCCACAAGGTACTGTGCTTGAGCAGACCGACTTGATAGTCCGACAAGTTGAAGAAGTCCTCTATGCAAGCAAGGATCTGGCTTCCTTCCAAACTACGGTAGGGCAAACGTCGGCGTTAAGTGGAGAGAGTTCTTCTGCAAGTAACCAGGCAAATATTACGCTTAACTTACCGGAAGACCGGAAGAAGACAAGTACAGAAATCGCTACAGAATTACAAAATCAGCTCTCAGGCATCACGGGTGCAGAGATTCAAGTGCTCCAGATTAGCAATGGGCCGCCGTCCGGTGCGCCTATTTCCATTCAGTTCCTCGGCGATGATCTAGGTGACTTAATAGTCGCTGCAGACCGTGCTAAGCAGCTTCTTGCCTCTATGCCGGACGTTATCAACATTACTGCGACTACCCAGACTAATGGAACAGAGTTCAATCTTGCGATAGACCGCGCAAAGGCTGCGGCGCTCGGGCTCAATACCCAGATCATTGGTGCGACGCTGCGTACCGCCATAAACGGCACAAAAGCTACAAGCATTAACCAGCAAAAACAAAATATCGATGTTGTTGTAAAATTTAACCTCAATCCGGCGTATACCGACGCTGGGGACACAGCACAAACGACTATCGACAGCATTAAGAACCTCTCTGTGCAGAGCGCGACCGGCAATTCAGTACTTCTGGGGTCAGTGCTCCAAGATTCACTCGGTCTTAGCAGCTCCGCAATAGCCCATAAAGACAAGAGCCGCATTCAGACAGTGTCCGCATATCCGGATGCTTCCACGGATGTGGCAACGGTGGTGTCAGCGTTTCAAAAGAGAGTAGGGGAGTTGGAATTGCCGGAAGGAGTTACGGTGTCTTATGGCGGCGAATCAGAAAGCATAAACGAATCATTTACGCAGATGTTTGTAGCACTCATCGCGGGCCTTGTGCTTATGTTCCTTATCCTTATTATTTCGTTCAATTCTATTCGCTACACGCTCTACCTTCTCTACATTGTGCCACTTTCGCTTATTGGAGTTCTT
>JAGVKC010000051.1 GCA_020050775.1 Minisyncoccota bacterium | reverse complement strand
CGGCCGCCTTCATCCTTAGTGAGAATGTAGACTTCTGCTTCGAACTCCGTGTGCGGAGTTACCGAACCAGCCTTCGCGAGCACCTGGCCGCGATGGATGTCTTCTTTCTTGGTACCGCGCAGGAGAATGCCTGCGTTGTCGCCTGCCTGACCCTGGTCAAGCTGCTTGTTAAACATTTCGATACCCGTGACTGTGGTTTTTGCCGTAGGCTGGAGACCGACGATTTCGATGTCCTCTCCTACTTTGAGAACTCCGCGCTCAATGCGGCCGGTAACTACCGTACCGCGGCCTTCGATAGAGAGGATGTCTTCTACCGGCATAAGAAACGGCTTGTCGAGCTCGCGTTCAGGCATCGGGATGTAGCTGTCGAGGGTCTTCACGAGTTCAAGTACCTTCTGCGACCACTCATTGTTGATGTCCTTGCTTTCCAAGGCCTTCAAGCCCGAACCGCGGATGACCGGGGTGGTCTTGCCGTCGAAGCCCTGCTTGGTGAGAAGTTCGCGAACTTCCTCTTCAACGAGGTCGAGGAGGTCCTTGTCGTCTACCATGTCGCACTTGTTGAGGAAGACGAGCACTTTCGGCACACCAACCTGCTTAGCAAGAAGGATGTGTTCACGGGTCTGGGGCATAACGCCGTCAGTTGCCGCAACGACAAGTACTGCGCCGTCCATTTGAGCGGCACCAGTGATCATGTTCTTGATGTAGTCCGCGTGGCCCGGAGCGTCGATGTGAGCGTAGTGGCGTAGAGGTGTCCAGTACTCCGAGTGGTGGAGTGCGATAGTAATACCGCGCGCCTTTTCTTCAGGCGCGTTGTCGATACCGTCGACACCTTCGACGCGTGCGCCGAAGCCCTGGTCCTTCGCCATGTCGAGAGTGTGGAGGATGGAAGCCGTAAGCGTAGTCTTGCCGTGGTCGACGTGACCAATGGTGCCTACGTTAAGGTGCGGCTTCTCGCGTTCAAATGTTGCCATATCTAATAAGTTCCTAGTGAATAATTACTAACTAATAGAATGCCCAAAGAGTTTTGAGCAAAAAAAACCACGCACGGATGCGTTATGGAACATACTAACAAAGGAGACAAAAAGCGCAACCCCGTCAGCGTAGTGTGCTGACGGGGTTTTGGTTATTGAAACAGGGCTTTTCCTTGCTGGCCGAACAGTGTGTTTTGCAAGTAAAAGTCATACTCCGAAGAAATGGTCGAGGTCTCGTGTATGACAGCTAGAGCCAAGCCGTGTTCCATGCATTTGCGATATTCAGCTCTGTCGGGAAGCCGCGAATGGGCTGCGAAGAACTGAATCATGGGCGACATGAGTCTGCTAGCACGTGCGGAACGACGCAGCATCGTTAAGGTTTTGGTGTACAGGTCTTGATGCGAACACCCCTCCGGAACATTGAATTTGGAAGAATGTATCGGCATAAATGTGCCGGGCAGAATCGTTGGGTTCTCCGTTCTCGGGAAGTACGGCTGGTAGTGCGACTCGCCTTCCTCGTCTTCGAAATGATTAAGGAGCGTCTTGGTCTCCGTATCGAACTTCGAAAACAAAGCCTCAAGACCCTGACGTTCCTTAAAGCCCATACC
This sequence comes from Minisyncoccota bacterium, assembly GCA_020050775.1. Classification (GTDB taxonomy): domain Bacteria; phylum Patescibacteriota; class Minisyncoccia; order Phycocordibacterales; family SBAW01; genus GWA1-54-10. The sequence continues at coordinate 9,254 of JAGVKC010000051.1, read as the reverse complement.
TAGCGGCATATTGACCGAAGCTATGAGCTTTTCTCCTGGCACCCAACGCAACGTAATCCGGAAAGTCGGCAGCGTCGCCCCATCGGAATAGTTATTCATGAGCCTGCTGCCGTCTTTTTCGATCTCTCCGCTGAAGACGTCTAGAAAAGCGGCTTTAGCAGGTTCTGGTATCGAAGCTACGTTCGTAGACATGAGGCACCTCTCACAAGGTTCTACCTAAACCTATTGAATCACCTTCCTTATAAAACACAAACCCCGCCCCCAGGGCGGGGTTTGGAATTATTTTTTTTAATTATCGGCCAATGCCTGCGGCAAGGAATATGTCCGCAAGAACATCCGTAAGAATCTCAAATGGCATCACTGAGACAGACATGATGGCGCTTGCGACCATCGCTCCGCCGAAAAGATAGTCCTCTCCATTAGGAATGGTTACTATTGGAACAGGAACAAAATTTTGCGCATGAACTGCGACACCCATCTTTTTATTTGGTGAAGTGGCGGCTGGTTCCGGGGAATCGCGGTTGGCGTATGCGTTTTCGTTTTGAACAACGGGCACAGAATCCTTAACAACTGCTGCTACCGATTCGCTTTTCTTTTGGACACCTGGCTCAGGTTCCTTAGTAATTACCACTACTGGTTTGGTTGGGAGATTCTGTTGAGAGACTGCCGGAGGAATTGCAGAAACTGCCTCTGCACGCATTTCGTCAGAGGCGCCAAACACTTGGCCTGCACGAAGAGCTATTTCTGTATTAGCGATTGTGACTGAATCTACTTCAAACGCCACAAGGAGGTTCAAAACCGCCTGAATCTGCGCTTCAGTAAACCCCGCAGCTTTAGCTGGAGTAACAAAAGCGCCATATACAAAAGAGAGGACCATGAGAAGACTCAGGGTTTGGAGAGCAACAAAGCGAACTGACTTTATGGAAAGGGCGGCGGTCATGGAGAGGTTTTTAAGAGATGAGCTAAATAAGAGAAAAGGGCGCCCAGCTTTCGCTGGGTGCCCTATTGCTAGTAACTCTACACCTGCTTTCCTGCCTCGCAACAATATGTTGTGGATAACAAACGCCCCGCCATTAGGACGGGGCGTTGCGTATTATTTTTTCTGCTTCGGCGCCTTTTTCTTGGCTTTGCCGTTTCTCTTCTCTTCTGCCCGGGCGAAATGCCCGGTAAAACTGCCGTTGCTGTAGGATTCTTCCCCGCAATGATGCAGTTCTTCCGTTTTTTCCATCAGACTCTCCCTGGTTCTACTCCAGATATAAGCCTACCAGCTTTATTTCTTACCTGCGACGATAGCCGCCGCTACCTGGGGAGGCACCACTTCGTAATGGTCGAATTCCATGGTGAAGCTTGCGCGGCCTTCGGACATAGAGCGTAGGCTGGTCGTGTAACCGAACATTTCCGAGAGAGGCACCTTTGCCTTGATGGCACGGGCCAAACCACGTTCTTCCATGCCTTCGATCTGTCCGCGCTTGGAGTTTAGCGACCCAGTTACGTCACCCATGAACTTCTCTGGAGTAACTACTTCTACCTTCATTATCGGCTCAAGAAGGACTGCTTTGCTGCCCTTGCTGCATCCTGAAATCCCATAGAAGCCGCAATTTTAAAAGCGATTTCGGATGAGTCGACATCGTGGTAGGAGCCGTCATATAGCTCACACGAGATATCCACCATCTTGAAGCCTGCGACGATACCGCGCTCCATAGCTTCGCGTACACCCTTTTCAACTGCCGGAATGTATTCCTGGGGAACGACACCTCCCTTAATGTTGTTGATGAACTCGAAATGGTCTTCGCGGGTAGTGTTCTTGCTGATTTTCTTGTCTGGGTTGATAGGTTCAAGGGGCTTCAGGCGCAGGCGCACATGGCCGTACTGGCCCCTGCCCCCGGTCTGCTTGATGTACTTCCCTTCTGCTTCTGCCTGCTGAAGGATGGTTTCACGATACGCTACCTGCGGCTTGCCGACATTAGCTTCAACGTTAAATTCGCGCTTCATGCGGTCAACAAGAATTTCGAGGTGGAGTTCACCCATGCCTGCGATAAGAGTCTCTGCAGTTTCTGCATCAGAGGTAACTTTGAAGGTTGGATCTTCGTCGGAGAGTTTCTTAAGCGCAATACCCATCTTCTCCTGGTCTGCTTTTGTTTTAGGCTCGATGCGAAGCGAAATAACTGGCTCAGGGAATTTAATCTGCTCGAGAATAATCGGGCTAGCTTCGTCACACAGCGTGTGCGATGTTTTTGTGTCTTTAAGACCTACTGCTGCAGCGATTTCTCCTGCAAATACTTTCTTAACTTCTTCGCGCTGGTTTGCCTGCAAGCGCACGATGCGGCCGAGGCGTTCTTTCTGACCGGTGGTTGAGTTGTAAAGGTACGAACCAGATTCAATGCTTCCAGAGTATACGCGGAAGAACGTAAGCTGACCGACGAATGGGTCTGCCTGGAGTTTGAATGCGAGTGCGCAGAATGGGTCAGTGTCGCTTGCGGTGCGAGTAACTTCTTCGCCCGTTACCGGGTTGGTACCTTTGATATCCGGCATATCCAGAGGTGACGGAAGGTAGTCCACCACAGCATCGAGTACGAGCTGCACGCCTTTGTTTTTAAGAGCTGAGCCGGTGTACACCGGAAATACTGCATTGTTGATGACTGCTTTGCGAAGTGTTGCTTTAAGTTCTGCAAGTGTTGGTTCTTTGCCGTCGAGGTAAGAGGTCATCATCGCTTCGTCGTTCTCAACGATTTTCTCGATGAGTTCTGAGCGATACTTCTGCGCTTCAGCGCGCATTTCTTCTGGGAATGCAATTTCAACTACCGATTCGCCCATGTTCCCTTCAAAGCCGTACGCTTTCATAGAAAGAAGATCAATAACGCCGTTGAAATTTTCTTCAGCGCCTATTGGAAGCTGCATGCGCACTGCGTTCTTGTTGAGGCGGTCGATGATGGACTGGAACGATTTTTCAAATGATGCACCCATGCGGTCGAGCTTGTTGATGAAGCATACGCGCGGAACATTCGCTTCGTCGGCATAACGCCAGTTTGTTTCTGACTGCGGCTCTACGCCGGCAACGCCGTCGAACACAACAACCGCACCGTCGAGTACACGCATGGAGCGCTTCACTTCTACAGTGAAGTCGATGTGTCCTGGAGTGTCGATGATGTTGAAGCGATATTTCTTAGAGGCATCTTTTTTATCTAGTTCGTCTGTGCGGCTCCAGAAACATGTAATGGCAGCGGCAGTAATAGTGATGCCGCGTTCGCGTTCCTGTTCCATCCAGTCGGTGGTGGTTTCGCCTTCGTGCACTTCGCCGATCTTGTGCTGAGAGCCAGTGTAGTAGAGCACGCGTTCAGACGTGGTCGTTTTGCCCGCGTCGATGTGGGCAATTATTCCAAAATTTCTTATCTTCTCTAGTGGGTAGTCTCTATTCATATTTTTTTACAAAGCCAACTGCCGAAGCATACCTCGTAGACAGCTTTGCTGTTCTGCTGGGGTTACGAATTTTTTCCAGGGGATAATCGCGATTCATATATAGATAATTAATTGGGCCTTACATTTCGGCAGGTTCTCTAAGAAAAAACCCGCCAGAGGCGTTAGGAACAGAATAGCGGAATCATGGAAAATTGCAATTCTTTTTGCTAGAGTCTCCTTTAGAGAAAGGTAGGAGATCAGGATGCCGACATATCGCCTAACTGCATATTTAGTGTTTCCCCCATGTCCGAGGTACGCAGAAGGTCACGCTGAAAGATTCTCTGAAGAATTCTTCGCGAGCGATGATGCCAATGCTCGTCGCCGAGTTGAAAAATTCCGCGCAGACACCAAGGACGCAAAGATTCAACAGTCACGTCTGTGCGAAATACGCCGCAGATACGTACCTTTATCAAAAAAGAAGAAATAAAAAACGCCCCGGAATTACTCCGGGGCGTTTTCTTTTTTCAAAACTTTTAGAATTACCAAGCAAAATGGGCAAATGCCTTGTTGGCTTCTGCCATCTTGTGGGTGTCTTCGCGCTTCTTCACTGCAGGACCTTCATTATTAGAAGCTGCAATAAGTTCTTCTGCAAGACGCTTATGCATCGGCATGCCTTTGCGTGCGCGTGCAGCAATAAGAATCCAGCGGTATGCAAGAGCCTGTTTACGCTCTGGGCGTACTTCGCGCGGAACCTGGTAGTTTGCACCACCAACGCGGCGAGAGCGGATTTCCATAGCAGGGCCGACGTTGCGGATAGCAGTGTCAAAAAGCTCAAGCGGATCTTCGGTCTTGGTTTTCTCTTTGATGAGCTCAAACGCATCGTATACCACTTTGCGGGCAGTAGACTTCTTGCCGTCCCACATGACGGAGTTGATGAACTTCTCGACTTTCACCGAGTTGTACTTGCTGTCAGGGCCAGCGATATTACGATTTTTTACGGGGCGTCGCATGAAAATTACTTAGTTGCTTTAGGCTTCTTAGAACCATAACGAGAGCGGGACACACGACGTTTATCAAGTCCTGCTGCGTCGAGGCGTCCGCGCACTACCTGGTAGCGCACGTTAATGTCCTTCACGTGGCCTGCGCGCACGATAACTACCGAGTGCTCCTGGAGGTTATGGCCTTCTCCTGGAATGTAGGCAGTAATTTCCTGACCGTTGGTCAAGCGTACGCGAGCGATTTTGCGGATAGCGGAGTTAGGCTTGCGAGGAGTGGTGGTAGTTACTTTTGAGCAGACGCCGCGCTTGAAGGGAGATGGGTAGAAGACGGGGCGATTTTTAAGCGTGTTGAAACCGCGCTGGAGGGCCGGCGACTTCGACTTCGAAACCATTTTTTTGCGTCCCTTGAGGACGAGTTGGGAAATGCGTGCCATGTTCGAATTAAAATCCCGCCGTTGCGGGATGCAAACAATGTACTACAGCCCTCATCTATCCGCAACTCTACCCCCGACGCTACGGTCGGGACCTCGACTAGACGTCGGGGCTTTAGAGCGCAAAGCGGCGCAACTTATGCACCAATAAGGGCTCGGAACAACGCTCCTAGCGCGCTTCCAAAGACGCCCGAGAAGAAGTAGAACACTACCAATATAAGGAGGAGGCCTGTAAGAATGCCGAGGCTTTCGAACGTCATGCGGAAAGACTCATAGGCACGTCCTAACGCTCCAGGCAACATAACCGAGAGAATCTTAGAACCATCTAGCGGTGGCAAAGGTATGAGGTTAAAGAGTGCCAAAAGCAGGTTTATATAGGTAATAGTGGCGAACGCCTCGAGCATAGGGGCGCCCATCCCCTCTCCGAAGAAACGTATGGAGAGTCCGAATATGAGGGCCAAGAGAATGTTGGTACCGGGACCTGCGCCCGCAACAAGAGCCTCGCCGAAGCGGCCGCGCAAGTTGTACGGGTTATACGGCACTGGTTTTGCATATCCAATAAGAATGGGCGAATTGGTAATAACAAGAAGCGCAGGTATAAGGACAGAACCCACAGGGTCAATGTGTTTAAGAGGATTGAGCGTAAGGCGTCCCTGGAGACGGGCCGTCGGGTCCCCTAGCCAGTTGGCCATGTAGCCGTGAGCGGCTTCGTGGAGCACAACGGAGAATACGAGCACTACTATAGAGAAAAGTATTTCGGGTTGCATGCCTGAAAAATCATGATACCATGTGCTTATTCCAAGGGATGCCTTGGACTTTTCTGTAAAAAGATATGGCAAAAACCTGCCCAGTAACCAAAAAGGGCTCTCAAGTCGGTGGCGGCTACAGCAACCGTATTCGTGCTACCAAGTTTAATCCTACCGGCAAGGTCCGCAAGCACCCAAATCTCCAGAAGAAGCGCATTTTTGTGCCAGAGCTTAACCGCACTGTTACCGTTACCCTCTCGACCCAGGGTCTCCGCACTGTTGCAAAGAATGGTGCCTACAAGACGCTCAAGGCTGCAGGGGTCATCTAAATTTAAAAAGAGAAACCGCCGGACAAAAAGTCCGGCGGTTTTTATTATTTCTTACACTGAACGGTGCTGAGGAGGCTGCTGCAATGCAGGCCCTCCGAGTCCTGCCGATACAAACAGGAAAATCGCGAAGAACAGCAGCCAGAGGACCGACTCGATACTTGTTACCACAAACGGTATCTTTAGTGCTTCTGTCATCGCACCCTGGGCACCAAAGGCCACACCGAGGGCGGAGAAATATCCGAATTTCAGATAATACGTGACGAAGAATACTGTGGCGAACACTATAAGCGCCGACAAAAGCAGTGACAGCGATCCTGCACCTGCAAGCAGCAGTATACCGAATGTTAAAACGCCGAACATACCCGAAACAACAAGCGTCATAGCGCTGAACACTACGATGACCGGCCATTCGTCCCAGAAACGGTAGATTCTCTCGAGCATCACTTCCTCCCTGTGTTGAAGACCTACTTAACGCTGACGATAGCAGCATCGACTGCTCTATGCAAGAGAACTAACGCACTCGCTCAAACGTTTCACCCCGTGAACGCAATACAATGGTTCCCTCTTGGTCTGTACGTAAAATTTCTGCACCGGCATTTTTTAAACGCGAAAGCGTTTGGGCTGTTGGATGACCATACGTATTATTTTTTGAAACAGAAATAAGAGCAGTATCGGGCGATACTGCCGCAAGAAATGTCTCGCTCGTTGAAAAACGAGAGCCGTGGTGACCTACTTTCAACACCTCGCTGTTGAGTTCTTCTGTATCGAGTGAACGTAGACGATTTTCAACACCAAAACCTACATCAGCCATCAGGAGCATTTCGCTTTCGCCGTAGACGAGCTCTAATACAATGCCACCCTCATTGGTTTTGTCCGACGGCAGATACGAAACATCGCTTTCTGGATACAGGACTCGTAGTTGTGCGCCACCCCCAAGCTCTAACACCATGCCTCTGCGCGCAAGCACGCGCGGAATTTCTTTTTCACCTACGACTTTTTCTAACGCTCTAGAAATTGCTGTATATTTTTTCAAACCAGGATAGATGTAAGCACCTACGGAATAGCGCGAGAGTACGTCGTCGAACCCGCCGATATGGTCTGCGTCCCAATGTGTCGCCACAACCGCATCGAGGGAATAATCGAGAGCGGGCATTATATCTGCAAGTGCACTGAGTACCGAAGAGTCGGGTCCTGCATCAACAAGCACCTGCACACCGGTCGGCGATTCTATATATAGCGCATCACCTTGCCCGACGTCTAACATAGCGACCGTAAGAACGTTCGATATTTTTTCTTCTGCCGCATAGACAGCGGTCCATATGCCGCCGCACACGACACATAAGAGAACGAGAACTAAAACTTCAATGCGACGCAGAAGCGAGTGCATAATAAAAAGTGTAACCGCAAAAAATAAAGCGCGCAGAGTACTACTCTGCGCGTGAGTTTATCTCGAGGACGCCGGCATAATGCGTCCTGGCAACTTGCTGTTTTTAGCAAGGAGTTTTTCAAAACCTTTTTGGTCTATTGCGATGGATTGGGCCACGCCGAGTGTCAGCTCAACATGTTCGTTTCCATCGTCATCACTGACTTCAAATTCTGGCTCAACGCCCTCCTTCTCAATACCTTTGCACTGAGGAGCAGCGCCGATACAGAAAGGGCCTCCAAACGAACGCACGTGCAAACCGGACACTAGGTCTGTTTCCACATAATTCCATTCGCCTTTGCCGTAGGAGCGTCTACCTACTATTGTCGCGACATTCCAGTTCTTAAGTGCGCCAGCGACAATTTCCGCCCCCGAAGCGCTTGTGCCGTTTATAAGCACAACGGTTCGCGTACCGGAGAGTACACCTCTCGCAGGGGCACGGAACACCCGCACTGTGCCGTCCGTATTGACGATAGACACAATCGGCGACTGTGCAGCAGGAGCAAACACGCTCGCAACTTCCACAACAACACCGAGTATGCCTCCACCATTAAAACGGAGGTCCAGAAGTATAGCTTTCGGCTTTCGTAACGCGAGAAATTGCACAGCAACAGAAAATTCACTAAGTGCATGTGCTTCGAATGACCGGATGCGAACATAAAATACCCCAGGCCTCATTTCTCGTACGCTCACCGTCGGTTCAGGAATTCCTGCTTTTGGTAGATACGTAGGCACCCAAATGCCAGAAAATCTTCCTGAGAGACACCCCTGCTCGCGCAGAGCGCCATTGATTCGCTCAGCGGCTTTTGGATTGCTGAGAATATCGAAGACAGCCTGCCGTATTGGCAATACACACTCTTGCGAGGGTGGTACAAGACTGTTGTTCAACACCTTTAAGGCGAACTCGCTTGCCTTAAACGCCGCTTCGAACTGCTCGAGAGCATCACTTGCTCGAGCAGTAACCGCTGTCATGCATAGAAACGCAATAACCAGCCCGAGGCGCCGCATGGCCCTCTCCCATAGTTTGAGCCCTTTATGTAAAGAGCTTACCTACACTAATGAGACCATGAGGCTTTTAGGCGTGCAAGTTCACTGTGCGGACAGCTTTTTGGCTGATATTCTAAGGGTATGAAATACACTGAAAAGAAATTTAATCTCCCAGAGCTGCCCGGTCTTTCAAAAGAATCTATAGACGCTCACCTGGGCCTGTACGCTGGGTATGTAAAAAATTTCAACGCAATCTCAGCTTCAATCGAAGAGCTGCTCGCAGACCCGGAAAAACACGCACTTCCTATCGCAGAGTTGCGCCGCAGACATTCGTTCGAGTTTAACGGCATGAAGCTGCACGAAGAATATTTCTCGCAACTTGAAGGCGGCGCAGCTGCGCTCAATACTGAGGGACCGTTGGCTGCAGCACTTACTAAACATTGGGGTAGCGCCGAAGCGGCAGTTCAAAGAATTATACAAACTGGTATGATGCGCGGCCCGGGCTGGTCAATACTCTATTTCAATCCGGAATCAAAAGCATTCCACATGAGTTTTGTTGGAGAGCAGCACCAAGGACAATTCGCAACGCTTCCTATTATTGTTGCGCTTGATGTGTGGGAGCATGCGTTCCTTTTGGATTATGGCACTACAGGCAAAGACAAATACATCGAAGCATTTCTCAAGAATCTCAACTGGTCCGTGTGTGAGGCACGTTTTGAAACCGCTTCAAGGTAAGTTCTTCCCTTCTATATATGTATGTGGCTGCTGCAACAAGTGGTAGATAGAGCATTGCCGCGAAGGTCGCGGAGAAAGGCGGAACTACAAATGAAGAAAGTGGAAGCGCATTTGTCGTCTCTGCTACAAGAATCATCCATCGTAGCGCACCATCGGCGAGCAGTGCAGGCAACGCAGCGACCAGGGGATGAATGAGGCCTGCTAGGCCT
>JAGVKC010000052.1 GCA_020050775.1 Minisyncoccota bacterium | reverse complement strand
GAACATTTTTTCTACATACGGCGTGCGAATGAGTCCGTCGTTGTGTTCGCCAGAAATCGAACCGTTGTACTCCAACACCAGGTCATACACTTTGTGCGAAAGCTCGTCGATTATTTTTGCTGTGCGAGTATCCTTAGGATCCACCAGAGGAATGATGTGGAAGTTACCATCGCCAACATGCCCTGCAACCGTATAGGTAAGCGACGGGTAGCCCGCAAGAATTTCTTCAAGTTTTGGCAAAAATTCTGGCAAGACAGTTGGGGGCACTACAAAGTCATCTATAAACGGCGCTGTGCGCTTGCCGCGCACTTTTTTGCGCAACAAGTTAAAGCTCTCACGGCGCACTGCCCAATATTTTCGTGCCTCTTGTTCGCTCTTTGCGACACGAACAGAAACACCCGCAACATCGCGCGCTACGTCCGCAGCTACTCGCTGTGCTTTTTCTAGAGCGTCAGCCTGTGTTTCTGCGCGGAACTCTGCCAAAAGAACTAGTTTTGGTATGCCTCCAGTAAGCACCATCCACATCTCTGGCAAAAAGGAAATGCCCAAAGATATGAGTCCTGACTTCATCTGGCCCGCAAGTTCTGGCAAATATTTCATGGCGATTGAAAACGTGTGATCATCGTAAGATTCAAATGAGTCGGGCCCATAACGCAATACTTCAGGCACCAAGATGCCGAGTTGTGAGAGGTTACTCACGAACATAACCACCATGGCCGCATAGGGTTTAGGCTTAACCAGTTTAAATTTTATTTTTGTTATGATGCCAAGCGTTCCTTGGCTGCCAACCATAATACGCGCAAGGTTAAGCGAATTCACACCGTCGCCAATATCCCACAAGGCATACCCTGAAGAGTTTTTTTCAACTTTCGGCTTGCCTGCATCGATAATGCTTGCATGACTTGAAACAAGCGAGGCTACTTGGCGATATAGGTTTCCTTCGAATGTTTGTTCCGCCAGTTTTTGTTGCAGAGCGTCCCCTTCTAGATTTTTAAGTGTGTGTACTTCACCGTCAGAGAGCACAACGTCTACTTCTTCTACATACCGCGCCGTTTTTCCGTATTTGAGATTCTTCTCCCCGCCAGAGTTATTAGCCGCCATACCGCCAACGGTATTAAGTTCGCGAGACGCGGTGTAGCTCGGCAACTCTAAGCCCTTCTGCTTAGTTTCCTTATCGAAGTTGCGAAAGTACATGCCTGGTTCTACAACCGCTCGGTCACCCTCAAGCGAGACCAGACGATTCATATGCCGCGTCATGTCCAAAATTATGGAGTCGTTAAGTGGGCCTCCTGACATGTCGGTACCAGCTGAACGCGCAGTGAGCGAAATGTGCGCTTTGGGCACTTTCTTTTTTTCATTAACGAATTTCACGACTGCACAGATATCCTGCGCATCATGAGGGCGCACCAGCACTTCTGGTGTAACTCTAAAAAGGCTAGCGTCCGTACTGACCGCTTCAAGAGCTTCGGGTGAATTTTCTACTTCCCCGCGCACAACCTTGCGCAGTTCATCTGCAAGAGACATTACTGGCTCATTGTAGCGCGACTTTTGTATGTGAAGACTAGGCTATCGGGTTCTCTCCGCGTATAAGGCGAATAAGCACGATAATGACCGCAATGACTAAGAGTAGGTGTATAAACCCGCCAATCGTGTAGGAAGTTACCAGTCCAAGGAGCCACAGGATAACGAGAATTACTGCGATGGTTACCAACATATAAAGCCTAGGTTATAAAAGCTGCTAATCTTCCATTAAACACATTGCGCCTGATGGACACATGAAGACGCAACGGTGCCGCACGAGTGCGCTAGCGAGTTGGGGCGCGTTTAGAAAAAGCGAAGACGAAGCGATATTGCGCCTGGGTTATTTCTACAGTGCTGCGAGGGTCCGGCAGAACAGAGACGAGGGTCATGTTTTCTGCTTCTGTAGTTATAGTTTTTCCTAACGTAAAATCCTGAGACGCAGTGCCTAACCGCGATACAAGTGTGGCTCGCACGCGCACGGTCCCCGCCTGAATGCATTGCACATCAATAGGACAACGGCTATCTTCCAGAATTTCTAGCGGCGTTACTATAACACCATGGGAGCTGACGCTCTTTCCTAGCGCAACTCCTACTACTGTCTCATTGTCTTCTGTCACAGTATCTAGTACTTCAATTGTTCGCACTAGTACTTTTTTCCCGTCATCAACCCCAGCAATACGCACTCGCTTGTCGCTAAAGGCTGCATCGAAGGTAAGACTAAGCGCCATGCAAAGAATAGGTTTAAAACCTGCTGGCGCACAGATACTATCTCTGTCGAATCGAAGAGTCCGAGTACCTCCCGCATAGGTAAATGTACCCGGGTCGTTAGATAGAGTGAACGCAGTGTAGCCTTCGTGATCAAAATTAGTAGGACTAGGCGCTTTAACGGTATGGATCGCAACAAAGAAACCAACCACAAGCGCCAACACTCCGACTGCTCCAGCAATGAGCAGAGTCCTACCCATACTTATGGCTGACGTTCCAAGGGAACAAAGTTTCCGCGGAAGCCAGGCTGTTCTGCATCTCCTTCCTCAACATCTCCTTTTTTAAGTACCAGCGTGTCGCCTTCTTTGAATACCCCTATTTCTGTGCCGCCGCCGGCGAAGTAGCAGATGGCGCCTGTGAGTTCATTTGGCAGAAGCTCCCACTGCGACTCTTCAACCACAAAGCATGTGCCCGAATACGTACCCAAGTCCACATCTACGCCCGCGACGGCAAGTTTAACGAGGGTTTGTGGCATTTGAAGCTGCACGTCTACGCCACGGTCTATAAATGACCATGCGAACTGATCTTTTAACGGCTCTTGCTGCTTCGTCTGGTAGTCCTTATAGGTCCAGAGGCCTCCAGCGGCAACTATGAGTACCAATAGTATGGCTATCGATGTATTTCGTGACATATACCCCATTATAACGCACCGGTATTACTGGGGCGAGAGGGCCTTTGGATGCCGCTGACTCCACGCGTTTAACGCCACCGCCGCCGCAGCAGCCACATTGAGAGACTCGGTGCGGGGATGTATAGGAATGGAAAGCGTGCCGTCGCAGTGGGTGCGCGCTCTGCCGGAGAGGCCTTCGCCTTCATTACCAAAAAGAAGCACTGTGGGCTGCTGGAATTGAGCTTGCAAGAGAGGTGTAGCCCCTTCACCTGCCATGCCAAATATTTTAAATCCTTTTTTATGGAGAATGCTGAGGCCTTTGTCTGGCTCAGGAAGTTCAACAAGCGGTATGTGAAACACCATACCGGCAGACGCTTTTACAACGCCCGCGCTTATAAGTGCCTGTTTTTGTCGCGGCATTAAAACCCCAGCCGCACCGAATGCTGCTGCCGAGCGGATGATAGCGCCGACATTGTGCGGGTCCTGTACGCCGTCGAGGTACACAAGCATGGTATCTGGAGTCACCGACAGAGTCTCAAGAAATTTTTCAAATGGCACAAAAAGCATCGAGGGGCGCAGGAGGCCAAGCATCCCCTGGTGGGATGTATTCTTCCCTACTACACGTCCTGCATCTCCCTTTCCCAAGGGGCTGACCATAATGCCGCGCTCATTGAGTTTCTCGCGCAGACCTTTTTCTTTGATGTTGGCATCTAAATACACACGCCCAAGCGCGTGTGGCGCATGGTCGAGCGCCTCCAAAAGAGCGTGTTTACCATATATGTATATCTTTTCGTGCTTCATAACTGTGTGCCGCTACACCATACGCTACAAACGCAATACAGGAAAGCTGCACTACAGAGTTGCTACAGGTTGAATATATCTCGCAAGTTTCTACTAACACGCTCTTAATTTTACGTTCAGTCAGCTTCTGTAACATTAATACTGGTCGAACATGGGCAGTTTATAAGTCTAAAATAAATATTGCATATGTTTCTAGAAAACGAAAAAAATCGTAATCAAAGCGATAGCGACCAGGGCGAGTCAAACCAAGAGAGTGGCAGCAATACCCGTACTCAAGAACAAGACCAGGATTCGCAAAAAAAAGCTTCCAGCAAGGAGAACAATCCAGGCAACTTCGCAAACGATCCAGAGAGGGCAAGCGAAGCAGGCCGCAAAGGAGGGCGCTCCTAGAAAAAATACTAGACATACGCTACTAGCAAAACGCACCGCTCTACGCGGTGCGTTTTGTATACGCCCGCCATAGGAAACCCGAGCGATGTAAGAAAAGCCGTAACTCCATCAAGTCCCATGACGGTGAGCTTCTGGTACCCGTGCATAGCGAAAAGTGCACGTTGCTCAATGCCAAAGGCATTGCGTTCGACGGAAAAAATATATAGCGCTAGCGCAGCTGGGACACCTGTTCCTTAATCGCTTTTTCTATCTGTCCTTCGAACATGCGCCACAAAAGCGGTAGTTTCGCGTTAAGTTCGAATTCTTTTTCTTTCACCTCGAGCGTTCCTTCAATATGTTTGCCTTGAAGTGTCGCGGAGAAATGAAGCGTGTCCCCTTCCCAACGTTCAGTAAAATCTTTCGCATGCCCGGCAAGTGTGCCTCGAGCTTCGTTTAATGCGCGTTTTACACGAGTAGATGCTTCTTCTTTAGAGAATGCGTGTGGAATTTGTACGTGCATAGAAAGGCAGTATATCAAAAAAAGAAAAAGGGCGGGATTACTCCCGCCCTTCGGATTAGAAAGACTCTGGAAACTAGCCCGTCACGATACCGGGCGATGGTCCCCACTGTGTGGCGCAGAAACAGGGCGTGCCGGGAATCCAGATCCCGCCGATGACACACCACACGATCGGCGTCTGACAGATGGCTGCATCCTTCCGAAGCTGCGGCTGTTGCGACATATTATTCGGCGCCGGCGACTTCAGCAGATATTCGAGATTGACTGTATTGGAAGGAATGCTCGCGTGGGCCTTCTGCGGCGACATGGTAACGAAGGAAGTGGCAAGCACCAAAGCAGCACAAGCTGCAACGATAACGATTCTCTTCACGTTTCTCTCCTTAAAAAGGATGGGTAAACGGATATCGAGGAGAACAAAGGGCCTGTCGCCCCGTACCCGCATATGAAGATATCATGCTCAAAAAATGAAGGCAACAGGCACTCTGGCCTTTTTATAACTGCTTTTGTATCTGCTCAAACCATCGTTGGTATCCTGCAGAGCTTGGGTGGAGGCCGTCTTTTGCAAGATATATGTCAGGATCCTGCACAAAAGGATCCTGCGCCGGAGGCACATATAGATTTACATATATAATACCTTTTTCTCGAGCTACTTCCGCGAACGCTTCATGGTACTGCAACGTAAGCCGTTCATAGAAAGGTCTCATAGGCAGCGGAAAGAGGGTCGTTCCGCCCACGTTTCCTGCAGTCAGAAGCAGAGTCTGCGAGGCTGAAGGAAGTTTCTCCAAGCTCACAGCGAGTAGCGCCGCTTGCGATGCAGCGCTACGGAAACGAATAATGTCGTTTCCACCTATTTGAATAAGAATAAAATCATATTTGCTGCGCTTTGCTTTCGTAATTTGTCCAGCAATATCTGCAACAACTGCTCCCGACATCGCATAGTTTTCTACGTGTCCAAAAGATTCCTTATTCGCTATAAGTCCTGCGAGTGACTCTTCCGGCCGCGCAGCCCCAACGCCAACCGCCGTACTGTCTCCTAGCACAAGCATACTTTTCCCTTCACGTGCTGTACTAAAAGGAATTGCTTCT
>JAGVKC010000009.1 GCA_020050775.1 Minisyncoccota bacterium | reverse complement strand
TTTTCCCCTGGCCTGTATTGAGGGGCCCATGCTCGGCTTCATTGTCGGTGTGTTGGTGGCGCTCGATTATTTCAATCCCTTTGCTGCGCTCGCAGTACTTATTCTTGCTGATGTTATTCCTGATATAACGTATTACTTCATTGGGCGATTCGGTAAAAGTAAGAACTTGCTCCAGAAGTGGGGTCCTCCTATTGGCATTACGCCAGAGCGTGCGGACTTGGTACGCAACATGTGGTTTAACCACACGTTTAAGACGATGATGATAACAAAATTCGCATTCGGTCTCTCTACACCACTTCTTATCACTGCAGGACTCGTACATCTGCCGTTCAATCGTTTTTGGCGCTACAGCGTACCGCTTTCTTTTTTGCAATATTCCGCGCTGCTTACGCTAGGGTATTTCTTTGGAGGCTCTTTTGCAAAAGTAGAAGATGGTTTTCTGCGTGTGCAGATTATTGTGGCCGCAGTGGCAGTCCTTTTTGTCGTGTACTACCTAGTAACGTCGCGTATTAAGAAGCAATTTCTTAAGGAACAGAAACAAGAGCAAAAACTCAACGGCTAAGTGACTTCGCGTATATCTCTTTCCACTCTTGAGCGACAGCAGCAGGAGAGAAACGCTCTACGTACGCTCGCGCAGAGGTCCCCATCGTCTTTCGAAGCTCAGGGTTTGTGAGGAGTTGTTTCAATTTTTTAGCGACTTCTTTTGCATTGCCGACTTCAGTTAAAAATCCGCAGCCTAGAGGCGTGTATTCAGGAAGCGCTCCTGCGCGCGCAACGACTGCAGGGACGCCTGCAGCGTAGGCTTGCATCAATACCAACGACTGCGTCTCTGCAGTTGAGAGCATAACGAATACATCAGCCGCTTTGTAGTATTCAACCAATGTTTCGATGCTTACAAAGCCGGGGAACTGTACACTCGAAGCAATGCCGAGTTTTTGTGCGAGTGTTTTAAGTCCTTCTTCTGCGGCGCCGTGTCCGGTAGCGATAAGCGAAATCTCCGGCATGTCTTTATGCAGGAGCGCGAGCGCTTCAAGCGCAACATCCATGCGTTTTTCCGGTGCTAAGCGGCCGGAATAAAAAATCAATGGGCCGGCCACGTTGAATTTTTTCTTCAAGGCAGCTTTTTCTTCTGACGAGGGAATTGAGAACTTATCAATAAGTACAGGGTTAGGCTGACCTTTGCCTGCGCGCTTGAACCCTTGTGCGCGCATTGCGTCGATTAATCCTTGGTAGGGAGCAGTAACAAAGCTGCAGCGGTTGTAGAACCACGCGTCGTACTTGCGTGCGATTTTTTCTGCGAATGCGCCGTTGATGGGTGAGTAACGCACGAACTCCTGTATGGGCGTGTGGTTAGTGCCGACAAGAGGAATTCCAAGCAGGCGCGAAATAAGAACTGCTTCAATACCGGTACCAAATGGAGTTTGCACGTGGATGACGTCGGGCTTGAATTTCCTCATAGCACGCCAGCTTGCTAATACTGGAAGTGCGAAGCGCCACTGACCGGTGGGGGAACCAGGAACTGGAAGAGAAGGGATGCGAATGATTTGTAATTTTTTAAGAGCCGGATGCGCGTTTTCGCTGTTCTTATAATTTTTTTTAGGATGATACGGTGCAACGCAGAGAACTCCGTGCCCGTCCTTCTGGAGCTGCTCTCCGAGAGTCAAAATTGAATCAGAAATGCCACTAATTTCCGGATAGAAGGTATCTACATAAAATGCGATGCGCATTGCAGAGTCAGTATGGCGTTTTTATGGCCTGATTCAAAGGCTTTACGAACATTGACTTATAGTCGTGAATATGCTATAATAGTGTTAATCTGATCTTTTACATGGGAGGGGCTGATGCCTTTCGACACAAAAGTGTTCTGGACGGTGTATTTCACTCTCCAGATTTTCTGGGTGCTTGGGCTTGTCGCAGCCTGGAGCATCAATATGCATACGGCAACTGCCATGCAGCGCCGCGGCATACATACCGGCTTGCCATACCTGTGGCACTTCGGTATGTGGTCGGATGTGTTTCTCGTACATCCACTGTGCGCTTATCTTGCAGCTAAGTACGGGCACGAGTGGGTATTGGCATGGTTGTGGTTTATGGTGCCTAACGGTCTTGTGGCTGCGCTGATTCTCCAGTGCTACGTCTGGCCAAGCAACAAGACTAAAGAGTCTCAGGTGATGGACGGCAAGGTCACGGTCGCGGGGTATGTACATATCCCACAGGCAACGATCATTATCAGCATTCTCTTTTTGGCGCTGATGACTCTCGTGAATGGGCGGATGGAATTGCACGACGCTATCATCTCGCTTGTTGTTGTGGCGCTGCATATGTTCATCGGCACGCACATTCCGCTGAAAATGCTGAAGCGTCCTTGGTTCAAGTAATACAAACGGCGATCCAAAAGGACCGCCGTTTTTCTATTGCTTCACAAAGGATGTGATGTCTTGAATCACTTCGTCGATGTTGTTTAACACCAGAATATGGTTTCCGCCTGCAACTACTTCCAGTTGCACATGCGGCATGTGTGTTGCAAGCGTACGTACGTTGTGCAGCGGAATCACAGAATCGTGCTCGCCATGTATAAGTAGTGTTGGCGCTGAAATTTTCTTCCATATATCGTCGCTGCGTTGTGCGTAGATCTGCGCGAGTGACCAGAGTGCCGAGCGGATACCCATATTAGTAATGTCTGTGTACATACGAGATAGCGACCAATCGCCAGTTCCTCGGAATGTTGCATAGGCTGTACGCCTGCCGCGTTTCATAAATACGAAAAAATGCAGTGCGCGCATGAGTGCAGCCGCATGCCACACCAGGAGGCGGGTTGCGCGTACGCGCCACAATTTTTCTATGCCATAGACGGGACTGAGGAATATGGCCTTCTCTACGAACGCAGGATGAGAGATTGTGAAGCGCAATGCGATAAGCGTGCCGAGAGAATGGCTTATGAGTATGCAGCGGGGAATGTGCAGGTGTTGCAGCAGTGCATGAATATCTCTGACAGATTTTTCTACCGAGTACCCCTCAAAGGTGTTTGGATGAACAGAAAATCCATGGCCGCGGACATCGAATGTGATGATGTTATATTCGCTCTGCAGTTTTTCTTCAAAGGGTTGCCACGCAGAAGCGCTGCCGGAAAAACCATGAATAAAAACGAGTGTTAAGCGCTCTGCTTTACGTGCATTTGTACGGTACGCTATGCCTCGGGAGTGTAAAAAGTAATCCTGCATTACAGCAGTCGGTACATTGGTTTGTGCCAGAGCAGATAGACGTTTGCGCCTGCAAACACTGCTGCGAGTGCCATGGCGCTAAATTCCGCATACCCCATCAATGTGCCTAGGAGCGCAGCTGCGCATAGGAGGGCGCCAGCTAGATCGATGAGTATTTTACGCTTTATAGTCCGCGAGTGGGGCGTTTTTTCAAGCATGAATGCGTACTTTGTGGTTGCGACTATGAAGAGGAGCGTGGCGAAGAAAGAAAAATCAATGCCGCGGCCAACAGAAAACGCGAGCATCCCGTAGATGCCAAACAGTACCGCATCAATAAAAAGCTGAGAGAATTCTTTCGGCTGCAGCGGCCTCCAAAAGCGCAC
>JAGVKC010000055.1 GCA_020050775.1 Minisyncoccota bacterium | reverse complement strand
GAAACGCAACAGACGGCCTACACACCCAATCTGTTGTGGTCACTGAAAATCAGACATACCGCCTGCAGTGTACTCCTTCCGGTGGCGGCACAGAGGTTCGCACTGTGAACGTCGGCGTACTTCCTGTATTCCAAGAAATTTGACGTTCGCTTTACTTCCACAGATACTAAAACGTATATGGCAGGACACAGTAAGTGGGCAAAACTCAAGCACACTAAGGGCAAGACCGATACGCAAAAAGCAAAGCTTTTCTCTAAACTAGTGCGTTTTATAACTATTGAAGTAAAAAAAACGAAAGGCGATACGACGGCTCCAGGCGTGCGTGCGGCGGTAGAAAAAGCTCGCGCGGCCAACATGCCCTCAGATAATATTGAACGAGCGCTTTCAAAAGCTTCGGGCGAAGGAGCAGAGCTGGAACAGGTAATCTACGAAGCATACGGCCCCGGAGGCTGTGCTTTGATTGTTGAAGGATATACAGACAGCCGCAACCGAACGTCTCAAGAACTAAAGCGCCTGTTTTCTCTCAACGGAGGTTCTCTTGCAAATCCAGGGGCAGCACTGTGGGCATTTAGTAAAACCGCTGAAGGGACACTCGAAGCTCTCTCCCCTATTGAACTATCTGACGAAGATTCTCAAAAACTAGCGACACTCGTTGAAGCGCTTGAGGAACATGACGATGTAAACGAAATATATACGAATGCTGCATAAGAGCGGTATTACTTCTCTATGAGTCGCATTCTGGCATTTGATCCCGGCTTCGAGAGATTAGGTGTTGCAGTAGTAGAAAAAATAAACGGAAAAGAAACGCTTCTGTATTCTGAGTCTGTACGTACCGATAAAAGTTTGGTGTTCTCTGAACGTCTCTCGATTCTTGGAGCTGCTGCACAAGAGTTGATACACACATGGAGTCCTGCTGCGGTTGCACTTGAAGAAGTATACTTTGAAAATAACGCAAAAACTGCAATGCGAGTGGCGGAGGTAAAAGGCATGCTCACCTATATCGCAGCTGCACATAATCTTCCCGTACATCAATACACGCCAATGGAAGTAAAAGTTGCTATAACCGGCTATGGTAAAAGCGACAAGGCAGCAGTGAGCGCCATGGTGGTGCGTTTAGTGCATATTCCGGTCAAGAAACGTCTGGACGACGAGATAGATGCAATAGCAGTGGGGCTCACCTGCCTTGCGTCTGCAAGAAATTAAGGTACTATCCACACCGTTGTGCAGAGCAATATTTGCAAAGAATCCTAGGTTTGATACAACAACAGATGTCCAGAATGCTCCTAAAGAATTATAGGTAACATATTGCGCAGTATTATGTTTGACGAAATATGGAAAGAAGAGTTCATGTTTATAAGCGAACCGGATTTGGGGGATGAAGATGTAACTGATGTAAATCCACCCGAAGAGGAAGAGAGTGACGAGACGCCTGAGATACCAGATACTGAAGACGAAGAGCTCTAACAAAAACCCGCACATACGTGCGGGTTTTTCTATTCAATTTCTACGTTTAGAAAACGGTGCTTACCAATACGTAGTACACCCGGCTTTACTACCGCGTCTATTGTAGTGATTTTTTCTCCTCCGACTACAGACA
The DNA here is from genome assembly GCA_020050775.1 of Minisyncoccota bacterium. GTDB lineage: Bacteria > Patescibacteriota > Minisyncoccia > Phycocordibacterales > SBAW01 > GWA1-54-10. Next base: position 12,502 of record JAGVKC010000055.1, on the reverse strand, counting down.
CAGCGCCCGCGTCAACCAGGCGACGCAGCTCACTCGTTGAAACTTCCTCAACCACATCTCTAAGTTTGCTTCCCTTAGCTACAGTGCGAATTGGAACATCGCTTGGCACTCCACCTTCGCTAAACGCTTCGTTGAAGTGGGTTTGTGCTTTATCCGCTGCATCTTTGCTGTGATAAAGCGTGACTATGGCGTGTGCAAGTTTCATTTTAGCTTCTTTAGGATGACCTTTGAGAATTTCAGATACTTCTGCTAAAGGAACACGCGTGCACAGTTGGAAGTACGTTGGCACCTGCTCATCTGTCATACTCATGACCTTGCCATACATGTCCTGAGCTGTAGCCGTAAGCGGTATAACATTGCCCCAGCTGCTGCTCATTTTGCGACCGTCCAAGCCTTCGATAAGAGGGTTCATGAGTATGTTCTGCGTCTCTTGCTTAAATTTCTCTTGCAGCAGGCGTCCTGCTAAAAGATTAAAACGCTGGTCACTACCTCCTAACTCAACGTCGGCTTGTACTGCTACACTGTCGTAGCCCTGCATCAAGGGGTAGAGCACCTCGCGTAGTGAAACGCGCTTCCCTTCTTTAAGACGGCGAGCAATAGTATCCCGCGCGATAAAGTCTGACACGGAGAACAAGTCAGCATGCTCGCCTATCTCGCGATACGTCAAAGGCTCCAGCCACTCGCTGTTGTAACGCAACTCTGTCTGTGACATATAGAGAAGTTTCCCTACCTGGTCAAAATATGATTTTTTATTTTTCTCTATCGTTTCTTTCGAGAGCATGGGGCGCTCCGCGTCTTTATCCGACGTGTCCCCTATGACCGCTGTAAAATCTCCAACAATAAGGACCACATGGTGTCCCAACTGCTGGAAGTCGCGCAATTTCAGAATGGAAACAGCCCGGCCGATATGAAGATCGGGAGAGGTGGGGTCAATGCCTAGCTTTACGCGCAAGCGCTTACCAGAAAGAAGTTTTTCGCGCAGTTTCTCGCGTGTGATCGCTTCAGAGACCCCCCGAGAGAGTAATCCCTCGACTGCCTGTGCGTCAGTATTGACCGACGGAGTCTTACTAAAAAAGCCCATACCCATCACTCTAACATGAAGAGACATGCTCAAAAACGCTTCCCTGCTATGGTAAAATGACCCCCATGCATCCATTTGTGCGCAAGCTCCAGAAGGCCTTGCGTGAAGCGCAGCATCTATTCCTAGCGGTGTCCAAAGAGGTGGACCGCTACTTCATGAGAGCCCTGCGCTATATAAAACATCATCGGTACAAAGTTCTTGTCTGGGGCGTTGGGGGCGGACTTATAGTAGGCGGCCTATTGCTTATATGGGCCGCCACGCTGGAGCTTCCTGACCTTGCAAGTTTAGAGAGTCGTCGCGTGGAGCAGTCAGTAAAAATATACGACCGCACTGGCTCTGTGCTTCTGTATGACCTGCACGAAAAAATGCAGCGCACGGTGGTACCCCTCTCCGCCGTCTCTCCTAACCTTCAGGAAGCAATCCTTTCCATAGAAGACCCTGAATTTTATTCTCACGCAGGTATCAAACCTACGGCGATAGCGCGCGCGATTTTCACAAACTTTATGCAAGCTGACCTGCTTTCCGGACAGGGCGGTTCAACCATCACTCAGCAAGTAGTAAAACTTTCTGTTCTCACAACGGACAAAACTATCTCTCGCAAACTAAAAGAGTGGGTACTCGCACTTAAAATGGAGCGCGTACTCACGAAAGATCAAATTTTCGAACTCTACCTCAACCAGACGCCTTTTGGGGGCGTACTCTACGGCGTTGAAGAAGCGTCAATGACATTCTTCGGCAAACACGCCAGTGATGTAACCGTACCCGAAGCGGCCTACCTTGCTGCGGTACTACCCGCTCCTACCAGATATTCTCCGTATGGAAAAAACCCTCAGTTACTGGAAGCGCGTAAAAATCTCGTGCTTGATAAAATGTATCAGCATGGGTATCTCACGGAAGCAGAGCGTGATGCGGCAAAAACAGCGACGGTAGAATTTGTGCCCCCGAAAGATACCAGCATTGCCGCGCCTCACTTCGTATTCTTTGTGCAGCAGTACCTTGAAGAAAAATATGGCGAAGAAGCCCTCCAGCAAGGTGGCTGGCGCGTGACCACAACCCTTGATGCAGATATACAGTCCAAGGCAGAAGAAATTGTTTCTGCGGGAGCGCTTGCAAATACCGAGAAATTCAATGCAAGCAACGCTGCGCTAGTAGCCATAGACCCAAAAACCGGAGGCATCCTTGCGATGCTTGGGTCACGGAATTATTTCGATACTGAAATTCCAGGCGCCTACAACGTAGCAACCATGAAGCCGGGTCGCCAGCCGGGTTCCGCATTTAAACCCTTTGCGTACGCCGAAGCATTTAATCAGGGTTACACACCAGATACTGTAGTCTTTGATCTTCCAACACAGTTTTCTACTAACTGCTCTCCATTTAACTTCACGAGTTCAGGCGGTTGTTACTCTACCGGCAACTATGACAACGCGTTCCGCGGTCCTATGAGCCTAAGAAACGCGCTCGCACAGTCTGTAAACATCCCCGCAGTAAAAGTCCTTTACCTCGCAGGAATTAACGAAACTATTCGTCTCGCGAAAGCACTCGGTATTACCACTCTTACGGACCCAGGACGGTACGGTCTTACCTTGGTACTTGGAGGCGGTGAAGTAACACTTCTTGATATGACAAGCGCGTATGGGGTGTTTGCTGCCGATGGTGTGCGTTACAACCCCATCCCTGTACTTAAAGTGGAAGACCCGAGCGGCCGCGTGATAGAGGATAATACGGAGCCTCAAGGCACACGGGTACTTTCCGCAGAAGTTGCACAAAAAGTAAACGATGTACTTTCAGATACTGTTGCCCGCGAACCTCTTGGAGTAAACGCAACACTTAACTTCGGGGGCTATGACGTAGCACTAAAAACCGGTACCACAAACGACTACCGTGACGCATGGACCATAGGCTACACGCCAAACATTGTGGTAGGTATGTGGGCAGGCAACAACGATAACTCTTCTATGGAAAAAAGAGTATCTGGTCTTATTGTGGGGCCTATGTGGGGCGACGTGATGCGCTATGCGCTCACTAAAGTGCCAGGAGCTTCATTCACTCGCGCAGAGTATGCCCCCGCCTCTAAACCTGTATTAAACGGTGTGTGGCAGATACCAGGGAAGGATGGCACCATCCATGAAATTCTCTATTGGGTAGATATTAATGACCCTACAGGACCAGCACCTACCAACCCTGCAGAAAACGATCCTCAATATCGTTTTTGGGAAGCCTCTGTACAAGCTGGGGGGTATGCGCCTAGCGCGCCGGTACAAAATTCTCCTGAACAAACCCTCTCTCCTGTTGGGCCCACATATGCCCCTGGAGGAAACGCGATTATTCCTCAATAAAAAACTCCGCATATGTGGAGTTTTTTATTACCTATTCATTGGCATTGCTAAATAGAGGAAGGAATCATCTGCGGCGTCACGCACCAATAATGCCTTACCAGGGCCATTTGCACACAACCTAACACTGTCTCCAGAAATAGCCTGCAAACTATCTGCCAAGTAGCGACCATTAAATGACATACTTGAACCCTCTCCTGAAATAGTTGCTTTGAGAGTGCTTATTTGTTCACCAACATCAGGGTTACGTGATGAAAGTGTTAAGGATTTATTAGCTGGTTCAACTGCAAGTTGAATGTGTGCAAATTTATCTGCAAATACTGAAAGTGATTTCAAAGACGCTCCCATCTCTTCACGAAGTACCACTACTTCTGTAACAAAAGATTTAGGAAGTATTTGTCGATAGTTTGGAAACGACCCATCAAGAAGGCGGCTCGTGTAATACAACCCTTCAGTTTGAAGGGAAATTTGATGTTCGTTGTAATACAACTCCACTTCTCCAGTTACACCTTCCAAAATACGCATAAGTTCAGCGGCGTTTTTTGCTGGAACAAGAAGTTGTGGAATCGAACCAGTTGAGCGTAAAGGAACACTTTTTTCTGCAAGGCGGAAAGAGTCTGTGGCCACTGAGTAAAGTTTTCCACTTTCTCCATACACCATAACGCTTTGTAGTTCAGGTTTAACCGAAGAAAGAGAGGCGCAGTATGCAACACTTCGAATTGCGCGAACTAATTCAGGCGCCTTAACTTTAAACGACTGTTCTGCAGAAACTCGTGGAAGGGCTGGAAAATCTTCATGAGGAATTGTTTTTATAGATGCCGTAGCTCGATCGGTTTCTATTTTTAACACTTCTCCAATAAGAGTTATTGATATTGATTTTCCTTTTGCGTTACCTAAAAAACCAGCAAGTACGTTTGCAGGAACCGCCACAATTCCCTCAGAAGATACTTTTGCCGGTACAACCAATTCAACACCACACTCAAGGTTTGTTGCTCGAAGAATTAAACGTCCTCCTTCCGCAGTAATGAGAATAGTTCCAAGTACTGGAAGATTTGCCCGGCGTTCTGCAAAACGAGATATTATTGAAACTCCGGTATGTAGTTGTTCTATGCTCGTCTCAAATCTCATAAAGAGTATATATATAAACCTTATTACTACTAGTACTGTGGGTAACTCGGAAAAGTCTTATATATCGTTAGTGGGCTTTATAAAATTATGTTGCAAAACCTGTAGTGTGTGTGAACTGAACTCTAAGAATAATGTTGATAAGTGGTTTTTTAATTTTCTTATACTCCACTCTCCCCTTTCTATTCTCTTCTTTTCCCCATCATTTCAACATAAGGCGAATTTGATGAAGTTCTTGGTTGAGAATGCTGTCAGAACGCAAATCATTTTTTATTTTGTCGCAGGAATGTATCACTGTTGTGTGGTCTCTACCACCAAGTTTCTCTCCAATAGTGGGAAACGATATACGAAAATCCTCACGAAGTAAGAACATAATTACTTGACGTGGGCGAACAACCTCTTTACGCCTCGTTTTTTCATAAATACTTTCTTCCTCAACTCCATAGAAATTAGCTATTGTTTTTACTACTTCTGGTACAGAAATAGCTTTCTTTATCATCCCCCCTGCACCCCGTAGAAGAGTTTTTGCATCATTAAGGGTAAGAGGGTTGCCACGCATTTCAAGTTGGATAAGAAGAGTGTTAAGTGCTCCTTCAAGTTCGCGCACGTTACCTTCTATGGTTGTTGCAAGATAACTGAGCACCTCATCAGGAATAACAACATTATGAGCTGCTGCTTTTGTGCGAACGATAGCCAAACGCGACTCATGGTCTGGTGGTGTCACTGACACAATCATGCCGGCATTAAAACGGCTCTTGAGGCGGTCTTCTAGATTTTGAATAACGTTAGGATGTTGATCGGAAGAAAATACAAGTTGTTTATTTCCGTCGTGAAGATAATTGAAAAGATGGAAGAATTCTTCTTTAGTTTTTTCCATTTTTGCCAAAAATTGAATGTCATCCATGATGAGGAGATCATATTGGCGGTATTTTTCTTTAAAAGACTGAACCTTCCCCGCTTGCACCGCAGATACATAGTCCATAGAGAACTTTTCTGACGTGCAGTAAAAAACCTTTCTCTCAGGTGCATTATTGCGGAAGTGGTTACCAATAGCCTGGATAAGGTGTGTTTTACCCAACCCAGTTGGTCCATAGATAAGAAGGGGGTTATACGCTATGCCAGGCTTTCGTATAACTGCCTGTGCGGCCGCATGTGCAAGCTCATTAAATGGCCCAACCACAAGGGATTGTAGGGTAAAACGGGGGTTTAGGTTGCTTTTAGCATGCACCGCTTCCAAAGGAAGTTCAGTGGGCGGCGGGACAGTTCGCGCTTCTTCGGAAGAGCGTTTAGGTCCCCTAGAGATGACATATTCAACGTTGCGTACGCTTTCAGAGAGGTTGCGCAAGGAACGAAGGATATCCTTATGAAATTTGGTTGAAAGCCAGTCCCGGGCGAACTGGGAAGGAACACCTAGGTATACAGCCCCGTCCTCGATGCGGGTTATGTGAGTATCCTTAAACCATGTATTGAAATTGGGCTTCGAAATGGAGAGTTCCAGTTCTACTAACGCGTTTTCCCAAAGTTCTTTCGTAGTAGTCATGGACGGTATCCACACAAGAATACGCGAGTGGGAGTGATGCGTCAAAAGAGAGGCTTTTGTGCACAAGGTGTGGATGGAATGGGGATATATCTGTCTTGACGCCCGCCCTATAAACGAGGCTTTATTTTGCGGATTTCCTAAGGTATAGTGTTTCCATGTCACAGACATACCAGCCAAAGAAGCGCAAACGCTCCCGAACGCACGGGTTTTTAACCCGTACTAAAACGACCGCAGGTCGCAAGACTTTGCTACGCCGTCGCCGCAAGGGCCGCGCTCGCCTTTCGGTTTAACTACATGCTCTCTAGTGGCCGCCGCCTGCGCGCCGAAGAAGTACGAGAGGTGATTCGCCGCGGCAAAACCCTGCGCGGCTCTTTTGTGTCTGTAAAACTCCTCGCAGACGTATCTCCTCTGCGCAGTGCGGCAGTAGTTAAAAAATCTCTCGTGCGCGGAGCTGTTGGGCGCAATCGCTTGCGTCGAGGATTGTACCGTGCGCTCGCTACAGGTACGCGCAGTATGCGCGGGCGCGCAGTCTTTTTTATTGATACCATTCCACAAGGCTCCCTTACACCACTTTTCCGGGAAGATATAGAGCGCCTGTTCCCTTCTGCTTGATAATAACCAAAAAATAATTCTTTATGTTTGAAACATTTCTAGTCCAGCCAATCTATAACGCATTTATTTTTCTTGTAGGCGTTATGCCAGGGGGTGATGTGGGTCTCGCTATTATCGCGATGACAGTCATTATGCGCATCATCTTCTACCCTGCCTTTACCGCCTACATTCGCACGCAGATACACATGAATGCAGCGCAGCCGGAACTTGATGAAATAAATAAGAAATATAAAGACAACATGGAGGAGCGCGGCCGCCGCACGCTCCAGGTGTATCGCGAGCGTAATATACGCCCCTTCAGCAGCATTCTTATCCTACTTATTCAGATACCGGTATTTTTGGCCCTGTACTTCGCGTTCTTTCGCGAAGGGCTTCCTGCGATAGCAACTGACATTCTATATTCATTTGTCGCAGCTCCAGAAGTCGTTAATACGATATTTCTAGGCGTTCTCGATATTGTGAAGCCCTATAACCTTTTTCTCGTAGCCATAGTAGCTGGTCTTCAATATCTGGTAGCCCATATCTCGCTTGCGCGTATTGGTGCCCCAGCAGCGACACTTGCTCCTGAGCGAGCCGCAATGCACAACATGCAGCGCCAAATGACGCTCTATTTCCTTCCGGGTCTCATGGCTATAGTTACCTACACTCTTCCTGCAGCAGCAGGTATCTACTTTGCCGCTACTAACGTGTTCTCGCTTGGCCAAGAACTTCTCATACGCCGCCAACTGGCCGCAAAGAAGGCATAATCTGCCAACCGAAAATCACACCGTTTCCTCGGGGCGCACGCAAGTTGCGCCCCTGTGGTTTCCTGGGGTATGGTAACTATCAATGGAACAGCTTCTTCTCACATTGGTACGAGAACTCTTTGAAAAGGCAGGTCTTGAGACAGACTCTATTGAAGTAAAGACTGGCCATCGAACGCTCATTCTAGTCACTTCAAAAGATAGTAAGAACCTTATTGGACCTAACGGCGAACATTTGCGCTCTCTCAATACGATCGCGCGACGCCTTGCTGAAAAACGTCATGGCGAAGAAGCCGTGAGTTTTCTTATTGACGTGAATGGGTATCATGAGGAACAGATGGAGCGCGTGCGCCAAAATGCTCGCATGCTCGCACAGCGCGCTCGCCTCTTTAAGCACGATGTAGAACTCCCAGCCATGAGCCCCTACGAAAGACTTGTAGTGCACGAACTGTTTGCCGAAGACCCAGAAATAAAAACCGAATCTGCGGGCGAAGGAAAATTCCGCCACATTGTACTTAAGTACAAAAGTCCATCTTTCTCCTAAACTGTAATTTATTTCAAACGCACGCCCCAGAGCGAACGATCGCCCTTAGTGATGTAGTAAAGATATTCTTCATTCGGAGATACACCAATTTCTATTATGTCTGCAACAGAACCTCCATCTTGTGCGCCGGGGGTAATAAGCTCTCGCAGCTGTGTGGTGTCGGTCTGGAGTGTCACTATGGTGTCTGCAGCCGTAGCCCGACCTTGATACCACATATCAAGGTAGCTGTTAGGAACATAGAGTAGTGGTGTTCCGCAGTAGAGAGTGGTTGTTGAAACTGTGCCCCAGGCGCATTTCTCTGGATACGGACTGAATGAGAGAGGTTTGTTAAGCCCAGAAGCGACATCGTAGACAAATGTAGAGCGTTCACTAGCCTGGGGAATTTTTTGATACACCAGTCGCGAGAGACTCTGATTGGCTATGGCGGTGATACCCTCTCCATATATAAGTGGGCTCACAGCACCGCTCGAGGTTATCACCGTGAACAGCATGCCAGGCACCCCTACCGAAGCGTTGGTCTGCAAAAGTAGAGTGCTTTGCGATGGCCACGAAACCTGCAGTTGTCGCAACGGCATGGAAAAGAGCTTTTTAGGATTAGAGCCGTCTATGCCTGAGGTGTAGCCATCTGTGCCTGAACCTGTAGGGATAAGATATACAACTGAGCGTCCGTCAGGTGAGAGCGCAAAACTTGTTATATTGCTTGGGAAAAATTGCACCCGCACGACCTGTGAGGCAGTAGAGGTACTTGAAGACGTTGCAACTGTTGGGAACCCAAGACGTACCGTTTTTATAATGTTTGCGTCTATATATTGAAGTAGTGTGTTGCCAGCTCCCGGGCTCCACAGCGCTTTGAAAGAACCCGGAATAGTAGTATTAGAAATCGCTTTTGCTATTGCTCCCGGCGTATCAATAACAACGTCAAATACGTGTCCGTTCTCTCCTTTTATGTACCGCATGATGGTAGTGGTAGGTCGTCCGCCTAGGTAGAATGCTGCGCCAGCTATGGGGCCGTCAGCTATTTTAAATATCTTCGTAGTGCTATCAATACCTTCGTCAAGACTAGTGCCCGGGGTTTCATTTTGTGTGACTGGAGTACCGACAGTTTGGTTGTTTCCTCCACTAAAAAAATTGGTTATGCCGCCAGTTCCCGATGGAGCCGCGCCACTTGTTGAAAACACGTACCACAAAAGCCCGACCACTAGTGCCGCTCCTATGCCCGCCCCTATATATAGATATCCTCTAGACATATTTACCGTTGGCAGTTATGCCCAGTTTCGCTTGAGTTAGCCACGTATGTTCCCCCAGAGTTTATGCAGGACTGCGCATCTTGTTGGGTTTTTACCGTGACTCGGCCCAAATTTTCCTGAGTGTTCGGTGCAGTAGCAGCTGGGGTACCAATGGTCTGCGTGGGTCTAATGTGCGCAATTTTGAAGTTAAGAAGCTGCGGATTAATGACATAGAGTATAAGCCAGGAGCTTGCAAGCAAAAGAAGTCCCCATAGTGAAGAAGAAATGCGCTTCTTTGCTTTATCTTTGTCGGTAAAAGACTCAGAGAGCATGTAGCGGATGCCGCTGAGCACAAGCATTGTGACGGCGAATAGTCCGCCCAAGGAAAGCAGAACGCGAAATACTACCTGAAGATATCCCGCCAGACCTGCTGTTGGAGAGCTGTTATAGCCAGGTAGCGGTTCCAGGGGTGTGTAGGTGCAAATGCCGTTAGTACAAAACGTGCTCGCAGGAGACACTGATTGTCCGTATACAACTGGCGCGCTCACAAGTAGTGCTGCTATTAGTAATGTTAGGTATACGGATTTCATAGGCCAAATAGGTTAGCGCTCTGCGTTCCAAATAGTATCTGCAGTACAGAAGACGCCGCCTGGACGAACTGGTCAGCAGTATTATTTTGCACCGAAATTTCAATATTTGCAGAGCCGCTGCCGCTGCCTTCCTGTCGCAACGTGAGCGCTCCTTGAGCGGTGTCAGGACCAGTGGTTGTTTCTCCATTCAGTGTCCAGTCGTACTGTAGAAGTCCGTTGTCGCTTGCAGAGCGTGCAAAATAATACGGCTGTACTTGAATGCTGATTTCTTTGGTAACGAGTGAGACTATCGAGGAGAATGCCTGTTCGAAGTTTACGCCGCGCAATGCAGAGCGTTCGTAGAGAATAAGTTGAGGGTCGGTCGAAGGAATGGAAATTTCTCCCTTGGCTACCTTTGTATTTCCGTAATAAATATCTACCTGGACAACTTCTCCCGCGCGCAACTGGTCTCCTGTAAAACTAATAGTTGACTTCCCTCTTCCAGACTGACTAGGAACCGGTTCATCATTAACCAACCATTGGAACGAGAGCGCGCTAGCTGCAACTCGTGCTGCGCCAGAATATACAGTCGGAAACGCCATGACGGTAAGTCGAGAACCTGCACTATAGAGTGCCTTGCCTCTGTAGAGTGGTGGCGCGGTAGTGTCAGCCTCCCAAATTAAATTTACAAGCGACGGGTTGAAGGTAAAGGAGCGAGTGATCACTCCTTGTGTGTCGGATTTAATAGTAACTTCAACAACACCCCGGGTGCCAAGTGCTCCTGTAGTGAAAGAAAACTGACGTTCTCCGACACCACTTTTGCGCACTGCTCCATTTATTTTCCACGTTATGTCAGATTCACCTAAGAAACTGCCAATACCCTCAGCTTCTATAATTACTGTTTCGTTCGGTCCCGGTGTTTCAGGAGCAAGTATGAATTGAACAGGTTCAGGAGACTGAGCAGACACAACAGAGCCTATCCCCGCCAATACAATCGCGGCTGCTAGGCAGTATGCTGCGTATGTATACTTATGCCGCAAGTCCATATTTCTTTATACTATCGTTTGTTGGGGCGTTTGGTCGTATGTCTCTGTTGAGAAGAGGTGCGCGCGCAGGTGCAGCAGATGATGTTTTGTCTGAGGAAATTTCTCCAGAGAGAGGTGGTGTACCGCTTGTGGCACGCAAGTTGTCATTTGCAGGCTGCGTTGTTGAAGCTCTTAGAGTTTGAATTGCTGCGCTTGTGCCTCCTGTCCCCGCTGCAACCGCAACGCCAGCAAGGGCACCCAGCGCGCCTCCCTCTGTTGATTTTTTCTTTAGGACTGACAGTATCGCTATCGTAGTCCATAGCGGCAGGTTGTTTATACCAGGAACCGCTTCACCGAAGAATGCTGTAGCAATGTATACGGGGTAGAAACTACCATTAAGTATAAGGAGAAGTATGAGTGCGGCGCCGAGCGAAAAACTAAGAGAAGCATTTATAACAAAACCCATAAAAATACCTACAGGACCTGTCACTGCTCCCACTACCCAACCGACTATTGGAATAAGGGCAACGGAACTCCCAATACCCGCAAGACTAAGAGATACGCCTGCTTGCAGCCCGTCAATGAAGAGCGCAAACAGAATAATCATCATGTTGCGGATACTCATATCATTGGGCGAGACCTTCCTGGCGCGCTTTACGCAACGCAAGTACCTGCGAAGGGTCTGACGTTATTATTTGGTCTTCGGTATATGAAGCAATAATTTTAATTGCCACATGCTTTAGGCCTGCGAAGAATATGCCCTCCCCCACGTCACTTTCCAGAAGAAGAAACTTTTCTTCATCAGAGAGATTGAAAGTTTTTTGCAGCGTATCAATAGTTGTAGGCGACTGCTTTAAGAGCATTTGAATCGAGGAGTTGGTTATCATGGGCAACCCATAGGGAGATTTTAAGAAGTCATCCACGTCTTGCGTAATCGTGGCAAGGCCAAGATAGTACTTGCGTCCGCGCTTCGCCATGCCATAGAGGAAGCTTGCAGTGTCTTCGGACTTCATCATCCACCACGCCTCGTCGATAACCAGCAGGCGTTTTTTGAGATTCTTACGCACCGCGTTCCATATATAGTGCGTAATCAGGTACATCGCTACAGGCTTGAGATCGTCTTCCATATCGCGCACGGAAAACACGACAAAACGCTTGTTGAGGTCTACGTTTGTTGGCTGGTTGATAAAGCCTGACCACGTGCCTTTAGTATATTTAGAGAGACGCTGCACCAAAGACTCGCTCCCCTGCATGCCAGCAAGCACGAGTTCAAAGTCAGAGAGTAGCGGTGGTTCTATTTCGGCGAAGTTTGAATCGATCGTGATGTCTTTAAGTGCGTATGTTTCTGTAATAGCCTTGTCCATGATGGCGTCTTCTTCGGGAGTGAGTCCGCCAAGCATCAGGCGAAACATTCCCACAAGGGCTACAATGTTGCTGCGCAATACGTCTGCCGGACTTTCGTCTTCGCGCGGCTGTGCAAGATCGAACGGATTAATATGGTGTTCGGAGTTGAGCGAAATATTGAAGTAGCGTCCTCCTACTGCCTGCGCGAGGAATTCATATTCTCGTTCTGGGTCGATAACAATGACTTCAGTATCGAACATGAGCGTACGCAGGATTTCTAACTTCGTTGCGTACGATTTGCCAGAACCTGATTTTGCGAAGACTACCGAATTGTAGTTTTCAAGCGAAAAGCGATCGAAG
>JAGVKC010000078.1 GCA_020050775.1 Minisyncoccota bacterium | reverse complement strand
GCTTATATCCGCGATGCCAATCTTCGTCGAGCGACTCGATGCGCGCATCCTTACTGGTCGCTTTATAGTCGATAACTATAAGTTCGCCATCTTTATTAACCCAGATATCGTCTACGCCTCCTCGAACCATAATCTGCGTAGGTTCATGGAAGTGCATGACACCTTGGCTAAGCGCGTTGCGCCAGTCATCCATTTTTGCATGCGAGAGAGGTATCGCATCAAGACCATATTCTTTAGCGAGCGGGTGCTGTGTACCCTCTGCACGGTGTGCGTCGAGTTCTTTCTTTAAAAGCGCGTCGACTGCGGAGTTGAGATTAAATGGAAAGCCTGGAGGACGCGGAGTACCGAGCTTGTTATCGATATAGAAACAACGCTGACACTCCATAAAGAGGTCAATCTTTGAGCGCGAGAGTGTCCATTTTGGTCCGCCGTAGTTCCAGTCGGGTTTTCGGTTTGGTTTGTAGAATTGACTCATAAAACAAGCGCCCTGTTGGGCGCTGTTTATTGTATCAGGTTAGTCTGTAGACGTACCGTATCGCCTTCGAAAACGGTTTTCTAGCTTCAAAAGGAAGGTAAAAATGAGCACCGTAAGCACTGTAGCAATAGTGGCTATTGCATAGAGGCCAAATCCGCATGCCACACCCACTGCTGCTGCGACCCATATACCTGTGGCGGTAGTGAGTTCCACCGGATGTTCGCCTCGGAAAACCGAGAGCCCCGTGCCGATGAATCCAATACCGATAGCCACAGAAGCCGCTATTTGCAGCGGATTAATGCTCGCAAAATAGCTCATCTGAATACTTGCGATGACTCCAACTGCAGTAAAGAGCGCAGAACCAAGCGAGACAAGCGCGTACGTGCGCATACCTGCATGCTTGCCTGCCAAGGAGCGCTCAAGCCCTAAAAATGCGCCTAGTACGGTCGCAATGATAAGACCGAGAGCTACCTGCAGCTCCATAGAGCCTGGTGTAAGACTGTTTACAAAATAGTTGAAATTTTGATCCATGATTAGCGAGTACGGAATTCAACGAGAACACTGTCTGATCCTTCCGCACGTACAGGATCATCTACTTCAAGTTCAAAACGGCGGTCGCCGTTATCAGCGCGTTTAGCGACGAAGTACTGTTGATTACTTTGAGTGCCACGTAACAGTTCTATTGTAGCCGACTTTTGATCCGGGAAGAGCAGTGCAGCACCAAGAATGTTACCTGCCGCACCGTTACGACTTTCATATACGACAAACCATGTAGGAACAGAGATGTTTACTGTGCCAAGAGCAACCGACGTACCAGCGTCTTGCGGGTTAGCAACTGCAAAGCTCGTATCTGAACCAATAGTTGGCGAAGAAATAGTGCTTGTGGAGTTGATGGTAACGGTAGAACCCTGAGTCGTAGTGGTGGCCGTAGAGGAAGAAACAGGTTTTTTATCCATTGCATTCCAGCCCCACGCCACCAATACCCCAACGATTATGCCGCCAACTATGAGGCCTGCATATGTTGGTACCGCTGTAGTAACTGCAGTTTTCGCGCCAGTTGCTTTGGTTTGTGGCATTAAAGGAGTCTGCTTAGATGCAGGCGCAACAGGTTTTGTTGCAGTTTCTTTAGCAGGCTGTGAGGGCTGAGACCATGAAAGACCCGATTTGGATCCATTGTTATTATCAGGCATACAGAAATGAAGTATTAATATCTAAAGTCGAGCAGTGAGCCTCTAGGACTATTGTATCAAAGTGGAGCTCGGTGTGCACAAGGAGCCTACTTCCTCTAGAACTGCCGTTGCACGACGCCCTTCTATCCCTGCCGCAGCAAGTCCCTGAGTTTCTCCTGGCAATGTGTTACAGAGCACTATTCTTTGGCTCAATAGAGCGGTTTTTTCCCGCTTAGAAAGCGTGGTGAGTGCGGTTATTGGGTACAGACCGGTGCGCTGTATTTTGTCTTCCAGAGCGTCACCGTGAGGAACATCCCAACCCAGAAGAGCCAGATTTTTGCATCCAGCGTATGCTTCTGCCCTATCGGTAAATTTTGTATTTGTTACAACCATGCCGCGCATATGTTCTTTCGGCCGAGCGGCATGAATATCATCAATACGGGCTTGTACGTACAGCACTGTTTTTAAATCTGTTTTAAAGCCCGCTGCGTTGTGGAATTTTGCTTCAACGTATACCACCTCTCCTTTTCCGCGAACGATGACGTCAACTTCGTGTTCAACACATGCGCCTTGTATTATTTGATCTACTTCGCAGCTAAATCCTTCGGCACGGTATAGTTCGGCGACAAAGGACTCGAAAGGAAACCCTGAAGGACCCAGCTCAAGCACCGCACGTTTGACTGAATAGCGTGCAGCGAGAGAATTTCGGTGGGTGCGTAGCATACTGAATGCTCGGCGGTATATTTCGCTGGTAGTGATGCCTGCATAGAGTTCGCGCGTAACATCTTGCGTTATGCTTCCGGCAACGGAATCATCTGCACCAGCGCGCCTCAAAGATGAAACAAGCTTGTTCTCTTCAAACGGTTCTTGCGTTCCGTCTGCTTTGGTAATAATCATACTCATGATTATTGGCGTACGAGCGTGTGCGGAATAATAGACCCATTGAGTGTTACTCCACGCAGCACAGGTTCAGATTCATTGGTCGAGGAGAGCGCAACTGAAAACATAGCGGCGGTGATGTCAGGATCTTCATTGGTACACGGCCCTTCAGATAAGGAAAGTACGATGGTTAGTTCATTTGATGGTGTGAAAGAAACACGCTCTTTGGTCTCTGTACATCGCGGAATAAACAGCGTGCCACGATACGTGTGTGCTCCTTCGCTAAAGCTGTAATATACATCAACACTTTCTGAAAGCACGGCTGGGTGCACAGAAGCTGCCTGCAGCGCAGTGGCAGCTGGTGTAGCGGGTTGTAGATAAAATGTGAGAGCAGTAAGGCCTCCCAATGTAAT
>JAGVKC010000034.1 GCA_020050775.1 Minisyncoccota bacterium | reverse complement strand
ATGCTCCGCCGCTGTGGAGTATCCGCTGTGCAAGTGCTGCGTGCATGCGCGGGTATATGCTCGCGTCATCACAACTTGAGGGTAATACTGCAATTGTTGCAAGCCCTGCATCAAGTGCCGCTTCATGGGCGTAGGCATCTGTGCCAATGGCGAGGCCAGAGACTATCGCTACAGAGGTGCGGGCAAGACCAGCAATAAGGGAAGCACATACGCGACGGCCATAGGGGCTGATGCTGCGAGAACCGACAACACACAGATATATAGAGGAGGTAGGAAGTTCTCCACGAATGAAAAGACGCTCTGGGCAGTCTGGAATCTCATGCAGAGAGGAAGGGAATGCACGAGGCGAAAGTTGTCGCGGGGGAAAGAGCATTGTAGGATTCATTGTATTCTATAAATATGTTGGACCTGCAGTTCATACGGGAAAACGAGACAATAGTGCGCGCTGCCATACAGAACAAGAACCGCCAAGGGATTGATCTTGAGCGCGCTTTAGAGCTTGCTGAAGAGCGCAAGAAAGCAGCGGGTGCCGTGACAGAAATAAACCGCCAACGCAACGAAGCACAGAAGAATCGCGACGCAGAAGCGGGTAAGCGCCTCAAGGATGAACTGAAGGCAGCGGAAGAGGTGTACCAGACCATTGAAAAAGAGCTGGTTTCCATTTTAGTAAAAATTCCTAATATCCCTTCGGCAGATACGCCGATAGGTCCGGACGAATCTGGCAACAAAGTAATTCGCCAGTGGGGAGAGAAGCGCGAATTTGGTTTTACACCTAAAGCGCATTGGGACATCGGCCGCGACCTCGGCATCATCGACAGCGAAAAAGCTGCAGAGGTGAGCGGCGCACGCTACACGTATCTGAAGGGCGACTTAGCGATGCTTCAATTTGCGCTCATACAATTCGCGATGAAAGTGCTTACCTCGCCAGATGATCTTCAGGCTGCAGCCACAGAAGCCGGTTTGGAACTCAACACCAAAGCGTTCATACCCGTGGTACCCCCGGTCATGATGCGCTCGCAGGTAATGAATCGCATGGCGCGCCTCGACCCTATAGACGAGCGTTACTACTTTGAAAAAGATGACGTTGTGTTCGTTGGCAGCGCTGAACACACACTTGGACCCCTACACATGGATGAAACTATTGCCGAAGAGCGTCTACCTATTCGCTATGTAGGATATTCAACCGCATTCCGCCGCGAAGCGGGCTCTTACGGCAAAGATACAAAAGGCATTTTGCGCCAGCATCAGTTCGACAAAATAGAGATGGAGTCATTCACCAAGCCAGAAGACGGTATTGCAGAGCAGGATTTTATGGTGGCTCTGCAAGAATATTGCATGCGCAAGCTAGGGCTTCCGTACCAGGTCATGCTTATCTGCACAGGAGACATGGGTTTCCCAGACCAGCGCCAGATAGACATTGAGACGTGGATGCCCGGACAAAACACATATCGCGAAACACACAGCGCAGACTATGTTGGAGGCTTCCAGGCGCGCCGTCTCAATACAAAGGTTAAGCGCTCAAGTGGCGAGAGCGAGCCAGTGCATATGAATGACGCCACGGTTTTTGCGGTTGGTCGCACGCTCATAGCAATTCTTGAGAACTATCAGAATGAAGATGGAACAGTAACCGTGCCCGAAGCATTGCGTCCCTGGGTCGGCAAAAACGTAATAGAAAAAGTGGTTATCTAACATGGCTGCGCGTCTCGCTCTGCCTGAGTCAAAGTTGCGCGCCCGGCGCCGCAGACGCCGCACTGTTCTTGTTGGGTTTATGGGTTTTGTGCTTTTGGCCGTTGTCGGCGGCTTAGTGTGGCTAGCACATGCTTCTTTTGTAACTATCAGAACTATTTCCGTGCGCGGCCTGCAGACGCTTAGTTCCACCACCGTTATTGCCTTTGCTGATGCGCGCTTGGGAGGTTCCTACGCTTTTGTGCTTCCTAAGCGTAATATTTTTCTTTACCCAAAAGCAGAGATACGCAATGCGCTGCTAACACAGTTCCCTATATTAAAAAATGTAGATGTACACGCGCAGAATTTCCAGGCTCTTGAAATAGCGGTAGTCGAGCGTCAGCCGCGCGCACTGTGGTGCGGCGCCTAGGCAGGAGAGCTTCCGTGCGAATTTATGGACGACACAGGTGTCGTGTATGCCTCTGCGCCGGAATTCTCCAGCCCTATTTATGTCTCGTACTATGTCCCGGCAGAGGGTACTCGGTTGCCGCGCACCTACCTTACGACGCCGGAATTTGAGTCTCTGGCGGCGTTGGTGGATGCTATAGCGCAGAAAGAAATGCTGGCGGTCAAAGGAGTACGTGTAGATGGCAATAGAGATGGATACGTGACGTTTGAAAACGAATTTGAATTTATGTTTTCTCTGTATGACAACAGTGGCGATATATTTGAGCGCTACACGCTTGCGCGCACAGCAGAGCCGTTTACAAGCCGCGAACTCTCCGAGTTTTCATATTTAGATCTGCGCTTCGGGGATACGCTGTACTACAAGCTAAAAACTGAGTAGGGTGTCTGTATGAAAAGTTTTTGGGACACCCTGCCGCGACCGTTTTTCGTATTAGCTCCGCTTGCAAACGTAACGGATGCATCTTTTCGCCGCCTCATTGCAAAGTACTCAAAACCTAACGGTCCAGATATTATGTGGACCGAATTTGTGTCTGCAGACGGGCTCGCAAAAGGACATCGCGAAGTGCTGATGCGTGACCTTGTGTTCGATGAAAGTGAGAGACCTATCGTCGCCCAGTTCTTTACAGCTACCCCAGAGTATATGGAGGCTGCGGCAGCACTCGCTCAAGAACTTGGGTTTGATGGCATAGATATAAACATGGGCTGTCCTGACAAGGCGATAGAGAAGCAGGGAGCAGGCGCGAAGATGATACTGAATCCCCAGAACGCCCGTGCGGTTGTAGAAGCTGCTAAGCGCGGTGCGCCTAATCTTCCGGTCTCTGTTAAAACACGTCTTGGCTACAACAAAGACATTTTAGAAGAGTGGTTGCCCGAAATCTTAAAGGTAGAACCTGTTGCGCTTACGCTCCATGCACGCACGCGTAAAGAAATGTCTAAAGTACCGGCTCGCTGGGAACGCGTAAAGCGCGCGGTAGAAATCCGCAATGAACTTGGTAGCTCTACGCTGATTCTTGGTAATGGGGATGTATTGGATATAGAAGACGCTCGAAACAAGGTAGAAGAGGCCGGCGCAGATGGCGCGATGCTGGGGCGTGCGGTTTTCGGTAAGCCATGGCTCTTTAGCGGGAAGCCGCAGCCGGAACTCAAAGAGCGCCTGCAGATAGCAATTGAGCACACGAAACTTTTTGAAGAGCTGCTAGGTGACATAAAAAGCTTTCAGCTGATGAAAAAACATTTCAAAGCCTATGTAGAAGGTTTTACGGGCGCTAAAGAACTGCGCATGAGACTGATGGAGACAAAAACTGCGAGCGAAGTAGAACAAATCATTAATGACTTTTCATCAACCCTTCAGTAACATTCTGCGAAAGTTAGTGAATGGCAACTACAAAAAACAAGAAAGGCAAGATAGGAAATGTTATGGAAGTAGCAGCGGACGCTGCCGTTGAACTAGGAGCCGCTGCGCAGAGTCTTAGAGAGGGTTGGGATCATGTACAGAAGGCGCGCCGTCGTGCGCAGCCTGCAGCTCGAGCTGTAAAAAAAGTGACCCGCAGCGCAGCCAAAGCCATACGCACAGGCGTAAAGAGGGTTACCGGCGGCCCGCGCCCGGTAGCTACAAAGAAAAAAGCAGCAACAAAGAAACGTCGCTAAGCGCGAGTTTCAAGGTTTTAGGTATACTGGAGACATGGTTAAGTCTGCTGATTCTACGCGCGCGCCTATGGCGTTGTACCGCAAATACCGCCCCTCCTCTTTTAAAGAAGTGCGCGGCCAAGAGCAGGTAGTACATGTGCTCGAGGCTGCTGTGCGTCAAGAAAAAATAGCACACGCATACCTTTTCGCTGGCGGCCGTGGAACAGGTAAGACTTCTATAGCGCGTATTCTTGCGCGAGCCCTTGGTACTGCAGAGCACGATATTTACGAAATGGATGCTGCGAGCAACCGCGGCATCGACGAGATGCGCGATTTGCGCGAAGGTGTATCTTCGTTGCCCTTCGAGTCGAAGTACAAGTTTTATATTATCGACGAAGCGCATGCGCTTACTAAAGATGCATGGGGCGCTTTACTCAAAACGCTAGAAGAGCCGCCGAACCATGTTATTTTCGTTCTCGCCACCACCGAACTAGATCGCGTTCCGGAAACTATTGTTTCGCGCTGCCAAGTATTTCGTTTTTCAAAACCAACTCATGAAACTTTGAAGAAGCTTGTGCTTGATGTAGCAAAAAAAGAAGGTGCATCGCTTAATGCGGCTGGGGCAGAATTAATTGCGCTTATGGGCGATGGTTCTTTCCGCGATACGCTCGGCATGTTGCAGAAAGTGCTTACCGTTTCTAGCGATGAGAAACTCACTGAAGAAGAGGTGGCGCGCGTTGTTGGAGCACCAACATCGCACATGGTTAATGACTTTCTGGAAGCCCTGGGAAGCAAAGATGTTGGCGGGGCTATAGAAATGTTCCACGCTGCTATAAAAAGCGGTTCAGGTGCGAGCGTATTTACATATTTGGTCATCGTTAAACTGCGCGCAGCACTCATGCTGCGCATTGCGCCAAAAATGAAAGCGCAGATGGCAGAGCAATTTAGTGAAGAAGACATTCCGCTCCTAGAAGCATTTGCGAAAAACCCGGCCCTTAATTCAAACCTTTTGGCAGAACTCCTTACTGCGCTGGCAGAAATGAATCGCGCCCCCATACAGGAGTTACCGCTTGAGCTTGCTCTCTACCGCGCGCTCAGCTAGAGTCTCTGCAGAATCTTCTTTCAAAGGGAGGCTAGCATGCCTGAAAGTATCAGAGAGTTGCTTAAGAATGACGGCTTCAAAGTTGAAGCGATGGGTAAAACGAAGGTCGTCATGTGCTCGAACGAACACTTGGCGTATTGCTACTTAGTCTCTACCGACTCAATAACTGCAGGCGACGGCAAAAGGAAGGATACATTGCCCGGGAAGGGAATTCTCTCTACCGAAACTACGTGCAATGTATTTACTCTGCTTAAAAAGCGCGGGTTTCCGCTTGCGTTTATTGAACGCAACAGAGCTGATTCTTTTTTCTCCTTCTATACCGACATGTTCCCACTTGAAGTGGTTGTTCGTCGGTATGTGGGCGAGAAAAGCTCGTATCGCAAAAGGCATTCGAGAATCGAGCCAAATCACTGCTTTGCGGTTAGTCTGCCAGTAGAATTCTTCTTGAAAACCTCCGGTCGCCAGTTCAGAGGTAAGGAGCTTCCATGCGATGATCCGTTTCTTGCTATGGATACTATTGGAGGTTGCAGGGCCTACAGGCCGGACATACCCATTTCACAGCAAAAGTCTAAGCCTCTTCTAAAACTTGCAATAGATGATCTTGGGTTCTCTTCTCGGGATCTAAGCATGATGAAGGAAACGGCTCGCGCTATTTTCATCACGCTCGAAGCTGCATGGAAAAATGTTGGTGCACGGCTTGAAGACATGAAGATTGAATTTGGCCGAACGCAAGATGGAAAACTTGTTGTTGCCGACGTTATCGACAATGACTCCTGGCGACTTTTCTACAATGGTCGCTATGTGTGCAAGCAGCCATACCGTGACGGCGCTTCGCTTGAAGATGTTTTGCGCGACTATAAACTGGTTGCTGAGATGTCCTCTCGGCTCCAATAACAAGCGCCCTGCAATTGCGGGGCGCTTTTTCCTATATTTTTTGCTATCCTCATAGTGAATATTGGGGGATCGCCCGTCTCGACGCCGAGGCGGATCTAACGGTAAGCCATGTACTGGATATATGTGTTAAAAGCAGAAAATTTTCAAAAATCTTATGTCGGTTCGACAGATGATGTCCAGCGGCGCGTCAGTGAACACAATCAAGGGAAAGGTACTTTTACACGCAAATATGTACCCCGGACCTTGATTTACAAAGAAAATTTTAAGACTCGTATTGAAGCTATAAAAAGAGAAAAATATTTAAAATCAAAAAGTGGCAGAAAGTTTCTTAAGGAGGTAGTCTTTACAACATTGGGGGATCGTCTAACGGTAGGACAGCGGCCTTTGAAGCCGTGAATCTAGGTTCGATTCCTAGTCCCCCAGCACGAACGTAGTGAGTGATGGGGGACTAGGTAGGGAGGGGTCGGGAACCGTGTGAT
>JAGVKC010000074.1 GCA_020050775.1 Minisyncoccota bacterium | reverse complement strand
TACGTACGCCCGCAGGGGTATTGCCATCTAGGTTCATAAGCGGACGGCGCTGTGCAGTTGTAGCTGCATAGGCCAGACGCAATGCAGGAAGTGCGCCGCGTCCGCTCAAGGTTTCGCCACCTTTGGTAACGACTCCTGAGGTGATTGCGTAGGTTTCACCTCCTATGGAAACGTCTGTGATTACGCGATACGTTTTTAGAGCATCTGTAAAAAATTGTGCCTGCGTGGCTTGGCTCCAGAACCAGTATGCGCCGGCTGCAACGAGGAGCACAACTACAAGCACCGCAGCAATAATGTACCAATGTTTCATAATAGATAAGGGTTATTTACGTTTAAGTATACCCTCCATGTACGACCTAAAACGCTCCCTCTGGCGAGCGTGTGGGGATAGATATATAGAGCGATTACAGTAGCTTATCGTTGAGGTTGGCAGGGGGCTCTTTGCCGACGTGCCGATAGGCAGATGCGGTTGCAACGCGTCCGCGAGACGTTCGTTCGATAAGTCCAAGCTGCAGTAAGAACGGCTCATGTACTTCTGAAAGCGTTGCAGGTTCTTCGGCAAGCGCCGCAGCAAGTGCAGAAACCCCGGCAGGCCCGCCATTAAAGCGCTCGATAAGCACAGTGAGAAGTTTTCTATCCAAAGGCGTAAGGCCAAGCGAGTCGACTTCGAGCATGCCGAGAGAGTTATTAACGGCTTCAGCGGAGAGCGGTATGCGTTTTAGCTGCGCATAGTCGCGTGCGCGTTTAAGAAGATAGTTTGCAGTGCGCGGTGTTTGCCGGCTGCGTTTAGCGATTTCTTTCACACCGCCGCCTTCCATTTCCACGCCTAGAATCTTTGCGGAGCGTGCCACAATTTTGCCTATATCTTCTTCTGAATAAAATTCCAAGCGGAACGTGCCGCCAGAGAAGCGCGAGCGCAGCGGCGCGGAAAGATCCGCCACGCGTGTTGTTGCAGCAATGAGTGTAAATGGAGGCAGCGGAAGTTCAATGGTGCGCGCGGAAGGGCCTTTGCCGATAATAATATTAAGAACCCCGCTCTCCATGGCAGGGTAGAGCACTTCTTCAATCGCACGCGGCAAACGGTGTATCTCGTCTATAAATAGTATGTCTCCGCTTCCTAGGTTAGAGAGAAGCGCAGCTAAATCTCCGACACGCTCAATCGCAGGGCCAGACGTAGAGCGTAGTGCTCCACCAAGTTCCCTGGCAATCAAATGAGCGAGCGTTGTTTTGCCTAACCCGGGTGGTCCGTAAAAAAGAATATGTTCCGGCGGGCTCTGGCGTTCTTTTGCAGCAGAAATAAGGATATGCAGGTTATTTTTTATCGCTTCCTGGCCGACATACTCGTCCCAAGAAGAAGGGCGAAGTGTCTGGTCGAGATATGTTTCAACTGCAGGGGTAGGAACCTCTTCTGGGGTTTCTATAGGAGGGGTTTTAGGGGGGTTTTTGGAGCCGCTTGACATAAAATAGTAAATATGCTAGACTAGTTATTAGCGCTCCTCTCGGGGCATTTTTTATACCCACTAGTTGGAAAGAGTACACCCTCAAGCAATACCGCCCGCCAGGGTTTTGGGATCGAACTCAAGGACGTTCCGGCTGAAGGCGTAAGCCTTCATGCGGGGGCTATCCTCAGGTCTGAATTCCGCTTCCTCGATTTATCGAAGATGGGTATTGCTTGGTGGTGTACTCCTTCTAACCTCTACTACTGTACTCTCGAAAAACCGCCACGCAATATGGCGGTTTTTCTAATGTGTGGCGTCCAAGTCGACCACGCGGCGTAGTTCTTCTATCGAGGTAACGCCGCGCAAGACCTTTATAACGCCGTCTTGCTGCATGTTTGGGATTCCTTGCTGTTTTGCTGCTGCGGCTACTTCGCGTTCCGAAGGCTTGTTGCGTAGAATTTCTTCAACCGCTGAGTCCATGAACACCGCTTCAAAAATACCGAGGCGTCCTTTGTACCCGCGGCCGTGGCACTTTTCGCATCCTTCCTTCGGTGCGTCCCACACTTTTTTTGTGTCTGCGGGTATGAGTGCCTTGTCCACGATTTCTCCCATGTGTTTGTCGATCAGTACTTGTTCTTCTGCAGTTGCAGCGCGTTCTTTTTTACATGCATCGCAAAGTTTGCGCACAAGATGCTGTGCCATCGCGACGTTCACTGCAGAAGAAATAACTTTCTCATCAACGCCAAGGTCTATGAGGCGGGGAAATGAGCCCGCGGCGGCATTGGTGTGAAGGGTTGAAAATACTAGGTGACCGGTGAGCGCAGCGTTGATAGCTGTTTCTGCTACTTCGCCATCGCGAATTTCTCCCACCATGATGATGTCTGGGTCTTGGCGCAGCGCAGAACGCAAGCCGGCAGCGAAGGTGTAATTCTTTTTATCTACCTGGGTCTGCACCAAGCCTTGAAGATGATATTCGATAGGATCTTCGATAGTGATGATCTTAGTTTCTGGTTTATTTACTTTGCGCAAGAACGCATAGAGCGTCGTTGTTTTACCGCTACCCGTTGGGCCAGTGTTGAGGATCATGCCGTTAGGCTTATCAATCTCTTTTTCAATGCGCAGGCGCAATTTTTCTTCAAGTCCAAGCTGTTCAAGCTCTACGCCTATAGATTTAGGATTCAAAATACGCAGCACCATAGTTTCTGCGTAGTTGCCGGGAAGTATGGAAGTGCGCAACTCGATTTCTTCGCCTTTGATTTTTATAGAGAAGCGCCCGTCTTGCGCGTCACCGTCGACGTTGAGTTTTAGTCCGGATAGAAGCTTCAGGCGCGATAGCATAAGGCGGTATGTTTCGTTGTCGAAGGAGAGCACATCTATAAGCACGCCGTCTAAGCGGTAGCGCAAGCGCAGCGAAGCTTCTTCTGGTTCGAAGTGAATGTCAGATGCTCCGGTTGCAAGCCCGCCTGCGAGAATAACTTCGAGAATTCTGGTGATACGGTAGGCGCGCTTTAGTTCTATTGCTTCGTTAATGAGTACCCCAATGTCTGCAAGGCTCGTAACTTTAGTAAGGAGCTGTTCGAGTTCTTCGTTGGAGAGTTCGAATACGCCCGCTTTCGTTTCAGTAGCGTAGGAAAGGTCTGCGTAACGCTGGTAGGCGCGCTTGAGGCTCTCCTGTGAAGTCATAAAAAGCGTCGGCTCATAGCCCTGCTGGCGCAGTTTTTCAACAACAACTTTTACTTTGGTGCTCTCCGGTGCGCGCACGGCTACCGAGAGGCGTTTGTTTACTTTGCCGAAGACCGCCATCTCAGCATCTAGCGCCTCTTTTTCAGGGAGGATACGCAATGCGTCGGTGTTTACTGCCACAAGAGAAAGGTCGACGTATTCCACGCCGTATTTTTGGGAGAGTACTTGCGCAAGCTCTTCCTCTTCGCGTTTTCGGAGGAACTCTATGCGCTTCTCTTGTTCTGCGTCTGCAAAGACGACCATACATATATTGTACCTCCAAAAACAGCATTTCTTCCCGAAGTAACAGGAGATTTGCTACACTGCTATGAAAATGGAAAAAATGCCGCTTAAAGAACTGCCGTATTTCGCCCGCAATGTGCTTGCGACTCTTTCTTTGCAAGAGCATAAGGATTCCGCCACGATTGTGGCGCTGCGCGGAAATTTGGGAGCAGGGAAGACAACGTTTGCTCAAGCGCTGGCTAAAGAGCTTGGTGTGCGCGACCTACTGCAGAGCCCCACGTACGTACTAATGAAAAGTTACCCGGTAGAATTCGACCATTTTACAATGTTAGTACACATCGACGCGTATCGTCTTGAGAAGCCGGAAGAGTTCCGTACCCTCAAACCTGAAACATTTCTCCACGATTCGCAGACCTTCGTATTAATAGAATGGCCAGAAAAAGTAGAAGGTATTCTGCCAAAGGCAGATATGACGATTGAATTTTCTTCCGAGGGAGCAGAAGAATCAGAAAGGTTTATAAAGCTGACATAAAAGCACTACAAGAAAGTACGAAGTCAATGCTTCGCGAATGCTAGAATTGCTTCCATGAGCCCGAAGCGCCTTGTTATTCTCGATACTCACGCGATATTACACCGCGCCTACCATGCGCTGCCGGAACTTTCCTCAAGTAAGGGCGAACCCACAGGAGGGCTCTATGGTCTTCTCTCGATACTTCTTAAGATTATTAAAGACTTTGGGCCTGACTATATTGTTGCGGCTACTGACCTGCCGGGCCCGACTTTTCGTGACGCGGTATATAAAGACTACAAAGGGACACGCGCAAAAACCGACGACGCGCTTATAGATCAGATTAAAAAAATGCCCGCTCTTCTGGAAGCGTTTGGCATTCCAGTGTATTCGGCCAAGGAGTTTGAAGCTGATGATGTCATCGGCACTATTGTCGAGCGTACGAAGAAGAGTAAAGGGCTTTCTGTCATTATCGCTACGGGCGATAAAGACGCGTTCCAGCTGATAGACGGCGAGCGCGTGCAGGTATTTACCATGGGCCGCGGGCTCAGCGATACTATTCTCTACGACGAAGCGAAAGTGAAGGAGCGCTATGGTTTTGGGCCGCAGTGCGTGCCCGACCTAAAAGGTATTGCGGGTGACATGTCGGACAACATTAAAGGAGTGCCAGGAGTAGGCGAGGGGAGTGCTTTAAAACTTTTGCAAAAGTACGGCTCGCTCAAAGCAGTGTTTACAGCACTCAAAAAAAGCGGAGTAGAAAGTGTGGCGCAAGATTCTGGGGTGCAACGCCGCTTTGTTGAGTTGGTAGCAACCCATAAGGAAGAAGCAGAATTTAGTAAACTCTTGGCGACCATTCGACGCGATGTGCCGATAGACTTTGAACTACCAAAGCACACATGGCGTGAAGGAGCGCGCCCGCAGAAAGCTCTCGATGCGCTCGCACAGTATGAATTTCGTGCACTGATACCGCGCGTTAAGGCAATGCTTGGAGTGGCTGCTGAAGCGGCATCAGAGAATTCTGCTCCAACAGTGGAGTCCTCCGGTCTTTTTGCAGGCACAGTTGACCAAGAGGTGTTTGAAAAAGCATCAATCGCAGTTTCGGTATTGGATAGTACTATCGCCGAACCTACACTCGATGACATTACGCGTATAGGCAAGTCTAATACCGCAGAAGTGGCGCTTATGAACCTTCAGAAAGAGATAGAAACAAAGGATCTAAACTTCGTATATAGGAGTATCGAATTGCCACTAAGTCCGGTGCTACGCGGAATGGAGAAGCGGGGTATAAAAGTAGACAAAGCCTTCCTGAAGGATCTCTCAAAACGTTATTCTTCTGAGCTTGAAAAAATATCTAAGCGCATTTATAAGCACGCAGGGCGCGAATTTAATGTTGGATCTCCTAAACAATTAGGTGACGTGCTGTTCGATACGCTCGGACTTTCGCTTAAGAATCAAAAAAAGACAGCCGGAGGTCAGCGCTCGACACGCGAGTCTGAACTCGCGAAGCTCAAAGACCAGCATCCTATTATTGAAGACGTTCTTTCATATCGTGAGCTAAGCAAGCTTCTCTCAACGTATATCGACGCACTCCCAGCGCTTTTGGACAACGAAGATCGTGTGCATACACGGTTTGTCCAAGTAGGAGCGGCGACTGGACGCATGGCTTCTCAGGATCCGAACTTGCAAAATATTCCCATTAAGACAGACCTTGGTCGCGCCATCCGCCACGCATTCATTGCTAAGAAAGGTTCGGTCTTGCTTTCCTTTGACTACAGCCAGGTAGAATTGCGGCTCGCTGCCGTGCTCTCAGGTGACAAGGGGCTGATCGAGATATTCAAAGGTGGGCGAGACGTACACACAGAAGTTGCGGCACGCGTCTTTGGTAAACACAGTGCGCTGGAGAGTTATGAGCAGCGACGCCGCGCCAAGGTCATTAACTTCGGCATTCTCTATGGCATGGGGGTCACTGCACTTCAGCAATCGTTGGGCACCAACCGCAAAGAGGCGCAGGAATTTTATGATCAGTACTTTGCCGCCTTTCCGCGGCTCTCCGAATATCTCGACGAAGTTAAAGGTCAGGCCTCGCGAGTAGGGTATACCGAGACTCTCTTTGGCCGCCGCCGCTATATGGAGGGAATACATTCGCCCATACCGTATGTGCGCGCCGCGGCTGAGCGCATGGCCATTAATGCCCCGCTACAAGGTACGTCTGCTGATCTCATTAAACTTGCCATGATTGAACTTGATTGCGAGGTGCCGGAGACTCTTTTGTTGCAAGTACATGACGAATTGGTGTTTGAAGTGGCCGAATCAGACCTAGAGAAGTGTGCGCCTAAGATAAAAACAATAATGGAGAGTGTGATGCCTAAAGAAAAAGCCAAAGGTGTTCCTATTATTGTTGAAGGTAAGGCGGGGAAGAATTGGGGGGAGATGAAGAAATTGTAACTATGCTGCATGTAACTGTCGGTAAAAAAAGAAAAGGAGGTGAGGAACTTAAGTGGGAGGACTTGGATGCAGAGTCTCTCGCGGCACTCGCTTCGACCGAAGCGCTCTTTGGCGGTGCGCGCACGTTTGTGCTCTCAGGTGTCCTCTATGGCGAGCGCGGGGAAGAATTTCTAAAGTCTGCAAAAGAATTAGTCTCAAGTCCGCATGTGTTTGTTTTTGAAGAAGAAAAATTGTTGAAGAAAGAAACCGAAGCACTCACTAAGGCTGGAGCAAAAATAGAAATACTCAAAGCAGTTAAGAAAGAGTACGGCTTTGACCCCTTTGGACTTACTGCCGCGCTAGGGAACCGCGATCGTAAAAAATTGTGGTTTGGTGTTGTCCAAGCAATGGAAGGAGGAGAAAAACCCGAAGCCATTACAGGACTCCTTCATTGGAAGGTGCGCGACATGTTGGGGAATAAGCGCGGCGCAACAAAATATACAAAAGAAGAACTAAGCGCGCTTTCGCGCGAGGTTGTCACGCTCTATCACGACTCGCATCGCGGCGCAGGGAGTTTAGAAATTCTTTTGGAGCGCTTCGCACTGCGTCTCTAGTTGCTCATACGCCTGGTCGTTGTTAGCATATCGGCAGAAAACAACATAGGAGTTCTTTCATGAACGTATATAGTTTGGCCACCAAAGGCTTCGTGTCCATTCCGTACCCGCCCGAGCTACGTACGAAAGTACGGGGAGCAATGGATTCCTGGAAGGCATTTTGTGCTCTCCCGGCGCTTGAGAAATTGAAACTTTCTGGCGGTGACCGCAAAAAAGACTTCGGGTACATGTTTCGGCAAGACATAGGTCCACGAGCCGATCGTAAGGAGCTCTTCCATGCGACGCTCCCGAATCTGTCCGCTTTGTATGAGCAGGCAGAACTCGTAAAGCAAAGTGAGGCGACCGCCTTTATTGGAGCAACCGACACTCTGCTTGAAGCAGTGAGCCCGTTCATTAGTGACTTCGCTAAGAGCGTCGAACGAACCTACGGGCTCAATGGTTTTCCTAATGAAGTATCCACAAGCCGTAGACTGTGGACACTGCGTTACTTGCATTACTTTGCAAATAACGCGAGCAAGGGCGACGTGTTGGCGCATGCACACGCTGACCGGGGAGGCTTTACCCTCCACATGGACGAAGATAGTCCTGGCGGCGAGTATCTAAGCTTCAACGGGCGCTGGCGGCCGTTTCCGCTAACCGAGAAGGAAACCATTATCTTTCCGAGCTTGGTTTTACAGCATCGCTCCAAGGGTTGGCTCAAGGCGCTCTGTCATCGTGTCGTTGCGACGGCGGAAACAGCGGGCAAAGAGCGCTTCTCGATGGTTGCGTTCGTTGACTTCACGGACAAGGTTCGCTGGAACGATGCAAAACATCGCTCTCAGGAGAAGGCGCCGGGATTCAACTACGCAATGTCTCACGAAAATTTCTCCAAGTTCTTCACCACACAATAACAAAACGCGCAGCCTAAGGGCTGCGCGTTTTTCTATGAACTATAATAATTTTTTGCTATAGTGCTCGACATCCGCCCATACATACGTATGGCCGGTCGTTCGCTTAAAATAAGAGGCACTCTTATTTTTGTGCTCAACATCCGCCCATAGCTCAGTTGGTAGAGCGGCTCCCTTTTAAGGAGAAGGTCCTTGGTTCGAATCCAAGTGGGCGGACATGACAGAAAACGGCACCTGCGTGTCGTTTTCGCGTACATGGCCGAGCCGGAGTCATGTTTTGTTAGAAAACAAAACAGACGAGGCAGGGTCGTGGAATTTTGCGAGTGACGACGAGCAAAATATCCCTGACGACAAGTTTTTTAAAGCGGTACCTCATCTGCCACCATTCCATATATAAAAAATCAGCCGCCCGGTTGAGGGCGGCTGATAGTTATACGACTGCGAGCTTCGCGGTCTCGAAATCCTTGATATTGGAGGTGAGCAATGCCGACTTCTTCTTCATCCAGATATTGTGCCACCAGTTCGGCAAGAGCGAACGAACGCCAGATTGAATTTTCTCCTCGTACTCAAGGAGGTCAGCCAATTCAATGAAGCAATTGGAGGCCTTCTTAAGCGCGACATACTCTGGTGCTGTGGGTGGAATGAGTGTCGTCAGCACGGTGCCACGCCATGCACTCATCGTTTTAGACAAATCAAGACCACGGACGGGTGCGCCGATGTTCTTGAAAAACATGCTTCCGCGCGGAAGCTCTCGCCAATAGTCGGCTTCGAGCTCTGATCGGAAGTTGTGAGGTCGCAGTAGGGGACGTTCGGCTTGCAGCTTCCGGATTTCAGTCTTGGCAAGCAGTGAGACACCGTCGACAAATATTCTAATCCATAAAAATGGATCAAAGAACTGCGGATCGTCCGAGTGTAGGCTAAATCGGTGCGATCGTAGAAACTTTGTCACCGATGCGCGTAATTTTTGCTCGTCGCAACTCTTGGGTATGCCAGCGAGCTTGAGATTTAGTGTCGGCGCAAGGTCGAGATCGCTGTCGTTCATGAATCGGTTCGGATATTTCGGCCGAACCGGAGTGAGTCGCATGAGCGTGCCATCGATAGAAAGAGACTCTGCCTCAAGTTGAATCTCACTATGCTTTTTCATGTATGTAGTTACCAATTCCTCGAACCGAGGAAGGGAACTAAGGAAGTCTGTTGATGTGCGCATAGCGCTTTCCTCCGTAGATTGACTAGGTACGTACTAGCCCCACGCTAGCAGAAATAAAGTGTTATTTCCAGGCTTAGAGCGGAAGGTCAAACGCCAGCGCGCCTGCGCCGGAAATGAGGAGCGAAAGGAATATAAAGAAAAGAAGCACGGTCGCCGGACGCGAAAGAGGAATCAGTGCGGGGTAGCGCTTTGCGAGGAAAAAACTTTTTACAGCTCCCAGCCCGCCAAGAATCGCAGCAATCTGCGTGTAGTAACCAGCACCAAGCATAAATGCCAGCACCGCATGAAAAATTGCAGAAACAGGTGCTAACCACGTAACTTTGCCGATAATGGGGAAGCCGGTTTCGGCGATTTGTTTTCGGCGTTTCCAGGTATAATAGGCGACAAATAAAAGTACGCCCGCTGCCGCAAGGCGGATGAGCGTGGGCGCAAAGAAACGAAGGTCGAGAAGTTCGGGAAAAGGATTAAGCATAATTATTGAGACTGAAGTGTAGTGGTGGAAGGTTCTCCGAATTGTGGGCCGTAGGCTTCTCCGCTACCAAGTGGTGCTGGGGGAGCGAGGAAAAGGCCTTTAAGATCAGCGCGTCCGGGGCCGCCAAGGAGATACCAGACGACAACAAGTACCGCGAGGCCTCCGAATACAAAGAGAGCGTCTTCCGTGACGCTGCTGCTCGGCTTCTTCTCTTCATCGGCCATCGCTTAATGGTACCCCAATTTTTCGAGTTCTTCGCGGGCGACCTGCATATCGCTCCACGGCTCTTTGGTGCCCTTGGGCCCCATGATGTAAGGGTCGGTGCCTTTACCGGTAATTAACACAGCGTCACCCTCTTTGGCTTCTTTAAGCGCTTCTGCTATCGCTTTACGGCGGTTAAGCACAATGAGAGGTTTTTTAATTTTAAAGCCTTTCGCAATTTCTTCTAGGATTTTATCAGGATCTTCGTCGTACGGGTCTTCGTTTGTAAGGATGCTCACATCTGCGAACTCTTCGGCAAGAGCGCCTTTCACTGGACGGTTCCAGGTGTCGCGCCCACCACCGGTTGAACCAGTGACTGCTATAATGCGACGTTTCGAGTACGTTTCATAGAGTGCCTTAAGGGAATCGGGCGTGTGCGCGTAGTCCACCACCACTGCAAAGGGTTGCCCAGCCTCAACACGCTCTGCGCGGCCAGCAACACGCTTCACGCGCTCAAGCGCACGCTTCATCACTTTTATATCGATACCGAGCGCTTCCCCGAGCGTGAGTGCCGCAAGACAATTCTTTAGATTAAACGCACCTGGCAGAGAAACAGAAAATAGTTCTCCTCGCCACACGAAGCGTACGCCTGTATCGTCCGTGCTGTATGGTTCTGCGTCTTGTAGCGAGAACGGTGCGCGCACTTCTACTTTTGTTTCCAAAAATTGCGCGCCGTATTCATCGTCTGCGTTTGCTACGATTGCGCGCGGGCGCTTGGGAGAGTCTTCCAAATGTTTTGCAAGAGAGAGTTTTGCCGCGGCGTACGCCT
>JAGVKC010000059.1 GCA_020050775.1 Minisyncoccota bacterium | reverse complement strand
TACAGCACCGCGGGTAAGCCTGCTACAATAGCTTTCATGCGTATTTTCATAGCCCCTATACTTGTCTCTGTTATAGCGTTGGCAGGCGTGTATTGGTGGGGCGGTCCTTAGGCGTTCCTTCTTGCTGCACTCCTTTCGGTACTTGAGATCACCCTTTCTTTCGACAACGCGGTAGTGAATGCCAAGGTACTCGCCAAAATGGATGAGAAATGGCGCCAACGTTTTCTTACGTGGGGTATTTTGGTAGCAGTCTTTGGCACGCGCCTTGTGTTGCCGGCAGTCATTGTAGGTTTTGCCGCATGGATATCTCCTATAGCCGCAGCAAAGCTTGCATGGGAAAACCCGGAGGCCTACGGAGCGCTGCTTGCAACCGCAACACCGATGATTCTTTCTTTCGGTGGAGCATTTCTCTTGATGGTGTCGCTAAAATATTTCTTCGACGTCGGCAAAAGTGTGCACTGGCTCTCTATTATCGAGACTCGCCTTGCGCGGTGGGGAAGAATAGAAGCGATAGAACTCGGCATTGCCCTTGCGGCCATCCTTGTGCTCTCGTATATCGCGTATGCTCCGCAGGGCCCCATACTTGCCGCCGGATGTGTCGGCATTCTCCTTTTTATTCTTATGCAGGGCATTGCGAGCTCATTCCACATGGAGCATGGCGATGTAGCCACTGAGGTTGCACGCAGCAGCGCAGCGCTCTTCGTGTACCTCAACATTCTTGACGCAGCGTTCTCACTCGACGGCGTAGTCGGTGCGTTCGCGCTTACTACCGCAATTCCTATTATTTTCGTCGGTCTTGGTATTGGTGCGTACTTCGTGCGCTCCATTACTGTATACTTGGTGCGCAGACATACGCTCGATGCGCTGCGCTACCTTGAACATGGTGCGCACTGGGCGATACTTGGCCTCGCGCTCTCGATGCTTTTGGGCCTCGTCATTCATATTCCAGAAGCGGTGATTGGCCTCATAGGATTAGTGTTCGTGACGCTCGCATATATTTCTTCCATCCGAGCACGTCGAAGGGAGGCGCTTGCCTAGTCAGTACAGTATTTTTTTGTTACAACAAGGCTCTGGTGCCTATGGTGTAACGGTTAACACTGGAGCTTGTGGAGCTCTCGATCAGGGTTCGATTCCCTGTAGGCACCCAAACTGGCCGACCCGAAAGAATTCTTTCGGGTCGTTGCCATTTGAAGTGATGGAAGGGAATCGAAAGCGAGTGCGGGCACCCGGCGAGAACGCTGGGTCGCGCGAGCAGGACCGAGCGGAGAAAAGTTTTGACGAAGACTTTTCGAGCGCTTGGTCTATTCCCTGTAGGCACCCAAAAGTAGAAAATTAGACACAATAACCGTCATATAAGGCTATACTTGGGAAGTATGGATTTACCGAGTTTTGATTTTATACTCGCGTCCGGTGCGGTAATTTCTGCAGTTGCAGCGATTTTGGCCTGGAGAGAGTCGCGAAGGAATTTTCAGATTTCACATACCCCAATTCTGGTTCCTAGCGTTGATAGGTTGGGTACTGATTTTAGAGTCACTGTTGTAAATAATGATAAAAAGGCAATTGCGCAGCACGTGTCAGTTAAACTATTTAAGGGAAAATTAAATAGGGAAGTTAGTAAAACTGATGAATTTCTTGCGCCAAATTGGAGGGTTACTCTCCCAACTATTTCCGAGAATATAGACGATTGTCACTTCTCGATAGAGTATGAAAATTTCTGGAATCAAAAACTTCAAGTGAAAGGAACCATTCATGACTTAGGGAGCTATTTTGATATTCAAAATATAAACTTTACACTCAAAAGTTGGTCACTACGGATTTAAATTTATGACCAAAAAACCAAAACAGCGTTTAAAAAATTATGCA
Source organism: Minisyncoccota bacterium (assembly GCA_020050775.1). Taxonomy (GTDB): domain Bacteria; phylum Patescibacteriota; class Minisyncoccia; order Phycocordibacterales; family SBAW01; genus GWA1-54-10. Next base: position 6,846 of record JAGVKC010000059.1, on the reverse strand, counting down.
CTCATCGTGACCGGGTGGGTAGGTTCGATGCCTTCCTTGGTAGTGCACACCATTTTATTTGGCTCGAGTTTCTTAGCGGTGTATTTCGGGCTCATACACGTGGACCGCATGCTTTTAGTACTTACCACGCTCGTCTCGTTAGAAGCGATTTACCTTGCCATCTTTATACAGATGACGATAAACGAACAGGCTAAAGCTATCGAAGAAGTTGAGCTCGACATCGATGAAATTCAAGAAGACATCGATGAAATTCAAGAAGATGTTGAAGAGATGTCTGAAGAAGACAGCGAAGAAGCAGCTCGGGAGAACAAAGGCCATCAGACATTAGAGGAAATACGTGCAGGACTTGAAAAACTTATGCAGGATATCGAGCGTCTGCAGCAAAAGTAACATCTGTTACAATTGATGTATGCCACGAGTACGTGTACTTAGTGCTGCAGGAGGATTTCTCTCCGAGTTCAAACGTTTTGCGATAAAAGGCAATGCGCTTGAGCTTGCTATTGCAGTTGTCATAGGCAACGCATTTAGCGGTATCGTAAACTCGCTTGTGGCGGATATTATTACGCCGCTTCTGGGGCTACTTACGGGCAATGTGGATTTCAAAACACTCTCCTGGGCGATTCAACCAGAAGTCGTAGTAAAGTACGGCGCATTTTTCCAGAGCATATTCAACTTTGCTGTAATTGCGTTTGCAATATTCATTGTCTTCAAAATGCTTTCAAGCGCACGCGAACGCCTCTTTGCGCGTGAAGCGAAAGAAGAAGTGCCTCCAGCGCAAAAGCCTGCGCAGGAACGCCTGCTTGAAGAGATCCGCGACATTATCAAAGCGCAAAACGCACCCGTTAATTAATTTCTATGTCTGACGTAAAAGAAAAACCCGAAGCCTATTCCAGCGGTGCAACCGGCACTCCGTACACCGTTATCGTTAAGAACGGTAAGCAGGTGAGTGTCAGGCGCACTTCCAGCCGCCCAGTTTATGCAGGTTACTGAAGGCATCAAGTAATAAATAGCGGGCTGGTGCGTCCCCTTAGATGAAGACATTATTAAACTAGTTTTCTATTAGGTATGAACCCATTGTTTGAAGGAATTTCTGGCGATCGCCTGCGCAAGGCTATATTCGCCGTTGTGATTCTGCTCGCGGTTTTTCTTGGTATTAAGGCTCTCGCAGAGCTTCAGGCGCTGCGCTATATAGGTGCAGGCCTTCAGGCAACCAACACCATCTCAGTCTCCGGCGAAGGCGAAGCTCTCGCGGTGCCGGACGTTGCCACGTTTACATTCTCTGTTACCTCAAAGAAGTCTACGGTTGCAGCAGCACAAACTGAAGCTACAACAAAGATAAATGCCATTACTAAATACCTCAAAGATGCAGGTATTGAAGATAAGGACATTAAGACTAGCGACTACTCGGTGTACCCGCAGTACGACTATATTCAGCAGTCATGTGTAAACGGTATCTGCCCTTCGGGACGCCAGGTACTTAATGGGTACGAAGTTCGTCAGACTACCTCCATTAAGGTTCGCGATACTGCAAAAGCGGGCGATCTTCTTACCGGCGTAGGAAGCGCAGGCGCTACAGAAGTGTCAGGCCTTGACTTCACCTTCGATGACCCGGATGCCGTACAGAAAGAAGCACGCGAAAAGGCTATTGCTGACGCTAAAGACAAGGCTGATGAACTTGCGCGTGAACTCGGCGTACGCATCGTCCGCGTGGTCTCCTACAACGAAAGCGGTACCTATCCCTCCCCCATGTATTCAAGGGACGCGTACGGTCTTGGTGGAGCTGAGAACCAGGCCACCAAAGCGGTAGACCCAAGTATCTCTGTCGGAGAGAATAAAGTGATCTCAAACGTAAGCATTACGTACGAAATCCGCTAACCTTGACCCCTCCAAAAAAGAAGAGTATTCTAAGAAAAAGCCCCGAAGGGGGTTTTTTCTTAGGAAACACAAGCTATTTCTATGATCAACTATTTTAAAGATGTCCGTTCAGAAATGCGCCATGTATCCTGGCCGTCCCGCCTCATGGTCGTTGTCTACACTATTGTTGTACTTGGCGTGTCGCTTGCGACCGCAATTTACCTCGGTCTCTGGGATTATCTTTTCGCTGCGATACTTCGCCGCGTTATCTAACACATACTATGAGTAAACAAGACACCAGTGTCGGGCGAGCATGGTACGCGATACACACGTACGCGGGTTATGAGAATGCAGTAGCGCGTAACTTGCGCCAGCGCATCGAATCTCTCGGACTTACTGAGAAAATTTTTCAGGTAGTTGTTCCGACCGAACGCACCATCAAAATCAAAGGTGGCCGTCGCGTTGAAGAAGAGGAAAAAGTATATCCGGGCTACGTGCTCGTGGACATGATTGTGGATGACCAGTCGTGGTACGTCGTGCGCAACACGCCACGCGTTACCGGTTTCGTCGGTTCAGGCGTTAACCCAGTACCGCTTCGCCAGGATGAAGTAGATACGCTCCTTGGTCGCATGCAGGCAACCGAAGGCTCCGTTAAGCACGCAATCGACATGACGGTAGGAGACGCGGTTGTTATTGTGGATGGTCCGTTTAAAGACCTCGACGGCAAAGTTGGTGAAGTAGACGAAAGCCGCGGCAAGGTAAAAGTGCTTGTAGCAATGTTTGGCCGCGAAACTCCGGTAGAACTCGATTTCTTGCAGGTGAAACGCATATAAGCTAACATGGCGGAGCAATAGTCTCGGAGACGTCGGTAAGACTTGGCCTAGCGGCCCGGAGCGCCGACGAGGAGGGGATCTTTTGCGGAGTATTTATGGCTAAAAAGATTGTTAAAAAGATAAAGATTGTCGCTCAAGGAGGCGCCGCAACCCTTACCCCGGCAATGGGTCAGGTACTTGGTCCTGCTGGCATCAACATTGGCGAATTCGTAAAGAAGTTCAACGATGCCTCGAAAGAGATGCGTGGCGACATGGTGCCTGCAGTTATTTCTGTATATGACGATCGCTCGTACGACTTCATTCTCAAAACTCCGCCAGTTTCTTCGCTCATTCTTAAGGCGCTCGGTAAAGAGAAGGGAAGCGGTAAGCCTAACACCTCTAAGGTAGGAACGCTCAACAAGGCGCAGCTCAAAGAGATCGCAGAGCGTAAAATGCCTGACCTTAACACCACTGACATCGACCAGGCAATGAAAGTAGTCGCCGGCTCAGCTCGTTCAATGGGGGTAGATGTGAAATAAGAAACGTCTACGAGCCGGAGGCTGACGAGCCAAGGTGGGCCCGCGCAACTTTTCAGCAGAAAAGTATGTGTGAGTGGATGTGAAATAAGCTAAATTTTTTTGCAAAAGAAAAACCCTCCGGATATCCGGAGGGTTTTTAGTTTTAGATGGCAATTGCAGGTTTCTCAACAATGTCCTGCACGCTGCGTTTGTAGTTGAAGCGATCTTCGCTCTCGTCCAGGTGTAGCGTGAGATCGTAGTCTTTCAATTCTTTGAGCATAAGTGCGCCGATATCCTGTGCAACTATGCGCAAAGTAGGGTGTACCGATATGCCGGAGCGCAGTTCCACGAGCCAAATGAGAGAAGGAAGATCGCCGCTGATACGGCATGACACCTTGTATCCCATGGGTACGTAATACTGCGTTTCCAGATCTGTAAGACCAAGCGAGTCTATCTCTTTCGAATACTGAGCGAGAAAGCTTTCAGTCTTCGAGCGCAGTGCTGGCGGCATTTGCTCGAGATACCATGGATGGAATCCTAGCTCAGTCGTCAGAAGTGGCATGCGCTGAATCAAGGCTCGATGCCGCTGAATATCGCGGTAAGAACCGAAATCAAGTTGGAATGAGAAACGCATGGTTCCACACTCGCCTAAGAACTTCGGAGGTTCCGTTTTCTTCGGTCGGTTCGCAAGCACTGAGCGGTATTCGTTCAGCAACGTTCTATCGAGGCCGAAGTGTTCAAGTGTAGCTTTTTCTGGTCCGTCAGTACGCAGATAGTAATACTGCAACTCCATCCACGACCGTGTGTACTCCTCGGTTGCTTCATAGAGTTTCTGTTTGAAAGAGCTCGGGAACATCTCGTCCAGCGCTTCGTGCATCGCTTTTGCTGCCTCCCGCACTTCTGGAAGCGTATGATTGCGCAACCGAAGCAGATGGTCAGCTGCGTGGCGCAACGTAGTGTGCCATGCAAGATTAGTTGCAGCGCTGGCAGGAAGAGTCCCGCGCATTATGTCGAAGGCTCTTGCATTAATTGCCTTTCTCCAGACTTTTTCGTCTTCTTCGTTTTGGCGAGGATGGCGGTTTGCGAGCTCATTTTTCATCTCTTCCAGTCCTTCCAGGTGGAATGACCGCAGCGATTCGAGACTTTTGCTTCCTCTTGCCGAACCCGCAGGATTTGCGAATGCCTGTTTGGAGAAATCGATGTATCTGGTAGAAGCTTCCTGCCCGTTGTAGAGCATGGAGTCCTGTATTGCTTTCGCCACTAACATCGACATGCCTTCGACGAAGATCGTCGCCGTACCATTGTCGCCGATGGACTTATCTCCATAGCCGACATAATAGGTGTCCATGAATTGCTTGGCGCCTTTTTGTGCCAGTTTAAGCAAGTGTGCGTCAATACCGCCAATGGAGCGGGAATGAAGCGCCTGGATCATGGCATTCGCTTCTGGCGTAATAAGCGCGCCAGTATCCAGAACAAGCACGAATCCATTACCTGTCAGCTTTCGGCGTACGTGCTTGAGGTCTTCGAATTCCATGGTGTTTCCTTTCGTGTGTGAGAACGTCTTACCGAACGCTACTTTTTCTTTATGTCCCGGTCAAGGTAGAGCTTCGGAAGCATCTGTTCTGGCTTCCAGCTTTTCTTCAGTTGCGCGATTGTGCCGCCGCTTTGGTATTTGCCACTCTTTGCGTAGTCGTTCGCAAGAATAGGACCTGTTTCAAAAAAGATAATTTGCGCGATGCGACGCCCTACGACGAGAGGAATAAAATAGTGAGTCGAGTTATTTGTTATTTCCATGGTCCAGCGGTTTACATAACCTACATCACCCCAACCTGCACATTTGCAGACTTCTATAAACGAGCGGCCAAGGGATGAGCGAGCCTTCATCATGGTGGTGATGTGATCTTTCCCGCCGATGAATTCGTTGGTGTGCCCCAGTACAGTTTCGCCCGGCGCGAGAAGAATTATTTTGTCATCCGGCGAAATGCCATCGAAATTGAATTGGTAGTTCTTCAAAACTTCTTTAGCTGTTTTTGCGCGCAGCGGCTGTGTGCCCCAGACGCGCTCAACATGTTTCTTGTCGTAAATATTATAGACGTTCTCGAAGTGTGGGGGAGTCTGCTCTGGGAAAAACCATTCGCCGAGCGTTACGTCGTAACTGGAGGTCGCGAGATTCTTACGATTGAACGGCTCGATAACAACAGAGCCTTCTTTCATTGCGTCCAGAATTTTCTTGTCGGAGAGTGCCATAGTTTTTTAGTCACTGACACTGTAGCATGTAGCTATTCAAGCGACACTATGGACAGAAGCGGGAAATTTATTGTCTTGGAAGGCGGCGGAGGCTCGGGAAAAGATACGCATATTGCCCGCCTCAAGGAGAAATATGCTGATCGCAGCGACATAGTATTTACCCGCGAGCCTGGGGGCACCCAGATAGGTGAGCGCATTAGAGCACTCCTTCTTTCCAAGGACTCTGTAGGTATGAAAGTGCGCGCCGAACTTTTACTGTTTCTTGCTGCCCGCACGCAGCTTATGGAGGAAGTAATAGTGCCAGCACTTAGTGCAGGCAAAACCATTATTTCAAACCGCTTCGGCCTTTCAACCATCGCATATCAAATCTATGGTCGGCAGCGGCAGGAATATTTACCATTTCTGCAGCAGATAAGTGATTTCGTTGTGGGCGAGTATAAGCCAAATGCGTACGTACTTTTGGATGTGACGCCAGAAGTAGGCATAGGCCGAGTGCATTCACGAGCAGATGAGAATACGCGTTTTGATGACGAAGCTCTAGCGTTCCATGAGCGGGTGCGCACCGGGTATAAAGCGCACGTCGCAGATTTTGCGCAAGCATTTGTTGTGGACGCGGACCGGCCCCTTGAAGAAGTTTGGAGCGAGGTAGAAAACGCAGTAGCATCAATACTATAGATATGTACGAATTTATCCAAAAACAGGACAAAGAACTCTTTGACGCTCTAGCGGGGGAGGAAAAGCGCGAAGCAGAGGGTCTAGAACTTATTCCTTCTGAAAATTATGTGTCGCGCGCGGTGCGCGAAGCGCAAGGTTCCATCCTCACGAACAAATATTCCGAAGGCTACCCCGGCAAGCGCTACTACGGCGGACAAGAATTCACCGACCAAGCTGAGACGCTCGCGATAGAACGCGCGAAGAAACTTTTCAATGCGAAGTACGCGAACGTTCAAACGCACTCCGGAGCGAATGCAAATATTGCTATGTATATGGCGCTTCTGCAGCCGGGAAACACGGTCCTTGGTATGGACCTTTCGCACGGCGGACATTTAACGCACGGACATCCCGTGACCTACATCACTAAATTCTTCAACTTTGTGCGCTACAAGATGAAGAATCCGGACACCGGCGAGATTGATTACGATGCGATGCGCAAAGTCGCACTAGAACATAAGCCTAAAATAGTACTTGCCGGTTTTTCCGCCTACAGCCGCGAGCTCGACTATGAAAAGTTCGTATCTATCGCAAAGGAAGTCGGCGCGTATTCTGTTATCGACATAGCGCACATTGCGGGGCTCATCGCGGGGGGCGCGGCAAAAAATCCGTTCGACTTTGGGTTTGATGTTATGACCTCCACCACGCACAAAACACTGCGTGGTCCGCGCGGGGGACTGATTCTTACTCGCGAGAGCGAAGAG
>JAGVKC010000026.1 GCA_020050775.1 Minisyncoccota bacterium | reverse complement strand
CAAAATGGTGTACTGCGCATGGCATTCGGTACAGGACCAAACACGTTTGGAGAGAATTGGCTCATATACAAACCGCTTGAAGTAAACAATTCTCTTTTCTGGAATCTAGACTTCCTCGTTGGTTTTAGCACGCTCGCTACTGCATTTGCGACAGTCGGCGCACTAGGTGTACTTGCATGGATACTGCCCCTCATACTTCTCGCGCTTGCAGCCTGGCGCCTACGCCGCGGCGCATCTACAGAGGTATCCTCTGCGCAACTGGTCGACCTTACGGCACTTGTGCTTGGAGCTGCGTACCTATTCCTCTCGCTGGTACTTTACGTACCAAGCCAGAGCGTCGTTATTCTCGCGTTTGTACTTGCGGGCGCTGCGCTTGGAAGCTTGCAGGCGCTCATGCCGCTGCGTCCTGCACGAATCGAACTGCCGCGCGTCGTATTCCTTTCCCTCAGCGCCTTTGCTGTAGTGTTGCTTTTGTTTGTCACGGCTAGCGTTGTGCGCGTCACTGCTGCGCAAGTACAAACTAATCGCGGAGCTGCGGCGCTTACGTCTGGAAATGTTGATAGGGCTATTACGCTAGCCCGCAGCTCTCGCGGCATCATGATGAATGGCAATGCACTGCGCCTTGAACTTGACGCAGGCATCCTCAAAGTGCGCCAGCTTCTTGAAACAGGGGACAGGACTCGCATAGAAGACAACCTCGCAATCACCATGCAGCCGGCTGTCTCTGCAGGACAAGCCGCAATAGTGCAAAACCCTCGCGACTATCGACCGCTCATTTCCCTCGCGGGTCTCTATGGCATGCTCGCATCTGTCGGTGTTCAGCAGGCGTATGAAAATTCACGCGACATCCTTGAAGGCGCAGCACTGCGCAACCCTACCTCTCCTTCTATTCCTTTGGCCCGCGCGCGTCTAGAAGCTATGCGCGGCAATGCCGATGGTGTTGCACAATATTTGGTACAAGCGCTTACGCTGAAGTCTAACTACACAGACGCTATTCTTCTGGATGTTCAGTTGAAAGTAGCAGGAGAAGATATTCAAGGCGCCATTGCGTCTGCTCAAGCGGCTGCGCTTACGGCGCCAAGTGCTCCAGCAGTATGGTTCCAGCTTGGCCTCTTGCACTACGCATCAAAAGAATACACAGACGCAGTCCTTGCCTTCGAACAAGCAGTGGAACTTTTGCCGACGTATGCTAATGCAAAATATTTCCTCGGGCTTTCCTACTACGAACAAGAGCGTGAATCTGATGCTCTGCGAATATTTGAAGCTCTCGCACAGAGCAATCCAAACAATGCAGAAGTCCAGCTCATTCTCGGCAATCTCAGACTAAACCAGGCTCCCTTTACAGGTACAGCCGCTCCAAGCACAGAGATACCGGAAACGGCTCCCATAGCGGAATAACACATGGTGCGGGCTTTTCTTAACGCCGTCGGAACCGAGGTGCGCGGCATGCACCGTGCCGCATACCTCCTTGCAGGCGCAGGACTCCTTTCGCAGCTCTTAGGCCTTGTGCGTGATAGATTATTTGCGTCAAATTTTGGAGCAGGAGAGACTCTCGACCTCTATTACGCAGCCTTCCGCATTCCAGACTTTCTTTTTGCTACACTCGCGTCACTTCTCTCTATTTATGCCTTACTCCCAGCCCTTTCGCGCATAGAAAGCACAACCGTCATTTCCTTCCTAAGCCGCTCTCTGGTGGTGTTCTTTGCAGTCATGGGTGTTGTGGCAAGCATGTTGTATATTCTTATGCCGGCACTTATTCCGCTGGTAGCTCCCGGTATTGCTGACGAGCGCCTTGTAGAATTAGCACGCATTCTTCTTCTCCAACCGATACTTCTTGGGGCATCAAACGTTCTGGCAGCATTAACACAACTGCGTCATCGTTTCTTTTTGTATTCTATTTCGCCGCTTCTGTATAACTTAGGCATTATCTTCGGCCTCCTGTTTCTATATCCGCAGTGGGGACTCCCAGGCTTAGGTGCCGGCGTAGTGTTTGGTGCTTTCCTGCATCTTTTTATACAGGTACCCTTCTTTGTCGCAGAACGTGCGGCCCGCATGCCGTGGAAGGAATTTTGGCGGCCATTCGGCGAAGTGCTTGCTCTTTCAGTGCCGCGCACTGTTGCGCTTGCGGCAGGCCAGCTTTCACTTCTTATATTAATCGCGGTAGCGTCCGTGCTCTCCGCAGGTTCTATTTCGGTTTTTATGTTCGCGTGGAACTTGCAGGCAGTGCCTCTTACCCTTATAGGTGTGTCGTACTCGGTCGCAGCGTTCCCGACACTCGCACAATTAAGCGCGCAGGGCCTGCGAGATGAGTTCCTTAAACATATTGAAGCCGCGCTGCGGCATATTCTTTTCTGGACTATTCCTGCCACCATTCTCATCATCGTCCTGCGCGCGCAGCTGGTGCGCACCATTCTTGGCTCTGGCGCTTTTGACTGGAATGCAACACGCCTTACCGCTGCCGCGCTCGCTCTTTTTGTACTTGCGCTTGCAGCGCAAAGTATTGTGATGTTAATAGCACGCGCCTACTATGCGGCTGGACGCACGGCGCGCCCGCTCCTCTTTGCTCTTATAGGTGTTGCGGTCACAATTGCTTCTTCTATCGCGCTGATTTCTCTCTTCCACAGCAATGTGTTGTGGCGCGGTTTTTTGGAGTCTCTTTTGCGCGTGGGCGACCTTCCTGGTACTACGATTTTGATGCTCGCCTTGGCCTACGCGCTTGGTGCTATCGTCCAATGTGCGGTAGCACTGTATGGCTTTTACCGCGATTTTGCTATGAGCTACCGGCCGCTGATGCGCCTCATATTCCAGAGTTTCTGCGCCTCGGTGCTGGGCGGCGCAGCAGCGTACGCGGCGCTAGCCTACGTTGGCGACTTCATTGACATTGATACGACTGCCGGTATTGTCTCTCAGGGGCTTGCCGGAGGTATTTCAGGTCTTGTGGTAGTGGCAGCCACTCTCGCGCTTCTGCGCAATCAGGAGCTCACAGAAGCCTTCCAGTCACTTCGCCGGCGCATGGGTCCGACCCCAGCGCTCGAGCCGTCAGACCTCTCCTAGCCTTAAAAAGCTAGATCATATATGCAACACATCAGGAATTTTTCTATTATTGCCCACATAGACCATGGCAAGTCCACGCTTGCTGATCGCATGCTGGAAGTAACAGGCACCATCGAGAAACGTAAAATGCGCGACCAGGTGCTTGATTCCATGGAACTTGAGCGTGAGCGCGGCATCACTATAAAGATGCAGCCGGTGCGCATGCATTTTGCAAAGGCGGGTGAGAAGTACCAGCTCAATCTTATCGATACTCCGGGCCACATCGACTTTTCGTATGAAGTTTCGCGTGCACTCACAGCCGTCGAAGGTGCCATCCTTCTTGTGGATGCTACGCAAGGTGTTCAGGCACAAACGCTTACGACATTGCGCAGCGCACAGCAGCAGGGACTCGTTATCGTTCCCGCTATTTCAAAAATAGATTCGCCGCTGGCAGATATCGAGAACGTAAAGCAGCAGATGCAAAAGCTCATCGGCATTTCTCCGGAGAGTATTCTTACGTGTTCAGGCCGCACGGGCGAAGGGGTAGAGGAGCTACTTCAAGCGGTTATTAAGCGCGTGCCGCCACCTAAGTCAGAGAGCGCTAGTAAAGAGCAGCGCGCGCTGATATTCGATTTTCAATACTCAGACCACCAAGGCGTCATTGTCTATTTGCGTAACTTCGGAGGTGAATTTAAAAAAGGCGATGCGCTGGAGTTTTCCGCAAGCGGGCGTAAGTTCCAGGCTTTAGAAGTTGGTGTCTTTTCGCCACAGCCCACTCCTACAGAATCCCTCAAGGAAGGGGAGACTGGGTACATCGTGACCGGCATAAAAGAGCCAGGTTTTGCTCGCGTAGGAGACACAGTGCGTGCCCGTGGAACTAAAACGGCTCCGCTATACGGCTACTCAGAACCTCGACCAGTTGTATGGGCGTCTGTCTACCCTGAAAGCCAAGACGACTTCACTGCATTGCGTCAGGCGCTTTCGCGCCTGCGCCTTTCTGACTCTTCGCTTTCATTTGAAGAAGAATCTTCCGGCATGCTCGGCCGGGGTTTCAGATGCGGACTTCTGGGTATGCTGCACCTAGAAATTGTTACTGAGCGCCTGCGCCGCGAATTCAATCTTACGCTTGTCGTAACGACGCCTACAATTACATATGACGTAGAGGTGCGTAATGGTACGCGTAAAACTGTATACTCGCCGCCGCTTTTCCCCGACCACGGAGAGGTGGTAAAAGTGTGGGAACCGTTTTTTGAAGCAGAGATAATTTTGCCCTCTGAATACGTAGGCGGTGTCATGCCGCTCTTGTTTGAACATGAGGCTGTTGCCGAGTCTACAGAAACCTTCTCTGAAGGCAGGCTCATAATCAAAGCAATCATGCCATTGCGCGAACTTATGCGTAACTTTTTCGACAAAATAAAGAGCGTTTCGTCAGGCTATGCGTCTGTGTCGTGGGAAATGCGCGAACTGCGCGAAGCTGACGTAACGCGCCTGGATATTTTAGTCGCTGAAGAACCCATAGCTGCCTTTACGCGCGTAGTTGCAGCACACAGAGCATACGAAGAAGCGCAAGCTGCAGTTGAGAAGCTCTACAACATACTTCCCCGGCAGCAATTTACAACGAAGATTCAAGGGGTGGCACTGGGACGCATACTTTCTTCTAAAACGCTGCCTGCACTCAGTAAGAACGTGACGCAGCACATGTACGGGGGCGACCGCACTCGTAAAATGAAGTTATGGGAGAAACAGAAGCGTGGTAAAGAGAAACTTAAAGAACGCGGACGCGTGAATATCCCTCAAGAGGTCTTTCTCAAGATGGTCAAAAGCGAATAGAAAAAACAGCCCGTCAGGGCTGTTTTTTCGCTTTTATATGAGGTAGATAAAGTAGGAGAACACGAGCGAAAGTATCATGAGGGTACCTATGAAGATGGCTGCCACCTTCATAAAACGGTCTCTGTTTTTGCCGTACATGGCTGATACAATAGCATATATGCGCGATTTCCAAAAACGGCGGGGCGGCGCTCAAAAACTACTTCGTGTCGCACTTGGCTGTATAGGTATTCTTGCGCTTATATTTCTGGCTGTACTTTCCGTGCGTGCCGCGTGGGGCATGTACGGTAAATTTGCCCATGCTAACGACGTTCGGGCAGGTGCAGAGCGTGAACTAGAGACCCTACAAGGACAATATGTGCGAGTTGAGGCAGCCGTAGGCCGCCTTTCTTCCGAGCGTGGTATTGAGGCAGAAGTCCGTCAGCGCTATGGCGTTGCAAAGCCAGGGGAAGGGGAAATAACTATAGTGCGCGAAGAGCCAGACGCTGAAGTCTTCGCTTCGCAGCCCACTACGCTGTGGGGGCGTATCTGGGATGCTTTATTTGTCTGGTAATTGGAGGCAGAAGTGTGAGTATGTAAAAAGCCCTTATATAGGGCCATTTTTTGTTATTTTTAGAAGCGTTTCTAGGCACCCTTGACAAAACTATATTTTGGGTGTATACTAATAAGGAAAGTTCATTCACACGCTCACTTTGGAGGTCACTATGACGACTCGTTCCCATCTCTACGGCATTGCTTTGGCGCAGGTTAAGGCAAAGCTTCAGGCTGAACATCCGACTCGGACGCCCGAGCACATCGCTCACTGCGCCGAGGAAAAGCTCGAGCAGGCGTACCAGTTCGCGCGCATGGCGCAAACCATGTTCAAGAACCGCACGGAAGGCTCCCGTTGGATGACCACAGGCTTCGGAGTGGACATGACCAACCGTCACCTCCAGAAGATCGTGAAATACTTCACCGAGTGCAATGTGCTGCCTGGTATCAGCCACGGCATCTGCACCCAGGAAATCATGGCCTAACGGATTTCCTTTCAAACCAAACGGCGTCCCTAACAGGACGTCGTTTTTATTTTATATATGTGCGAGTGGGGAGAATCGAACTCCCGCCCGATGCTTGGGAAGCACCAGTTCTGCCACTAAACTACACTCGCGAATGACCACATGATATACTACTCCCTAAGCACTACTAATTAAATTGCGAGCACTATGGACAAGACCGTAACTATTTACAGCACCCCGACCTGCCACTTCTGCAAAATGGCGAAAGAGTTTTTTACAGAGAAGAACGTTGCCTTCACTAATTACGATGTGTCTGCGGACGCCGCAAAGCGCGAAGAAATGATTCAAATGACTGGCCAGCTTGGCGTACCGGTCATTGTTATCGGAGCTGACATTATGGTTGGCTTTGATCGTGCCAGGATAGCGGAGAAACTTGGTGTAGAGGCCTAGCCGGTCCTCAACATAGTTCTTATCAAACCGGCCTTACGGCCGGTTTTTCGCCCCTGTAGCTCAATGGATAGAGCAATCCCGTCCTAAGGGAAAGATCTAGGTTCGATTCCTAGTGGGGGCACTAGGCAGAAAAAGCAAATTTCTTTGCTTTTTCGCGCACTTGTGCCGGGCGCAGCGAAGCCCTGCAATTATAGGACCGCGAGCCGGGTCGCGAAAGCTGCGAGCGACGGCGAGCTGCTATTTGTGACCACTAGAAGCACTTCATGCTATACTTTTGCCCGTGGACCCTGAGATAGAAGAGCTAAAAGAGCTCATAAGGCGCAATATAGCTCTTTCTGAAGAGACTAATAAACGGGTCGCTGGTATGCAGCGCGCGGCACGCCTGAGCCGTTTTCTAGGGTTTCTGTGGTGGGGTGCCATTCTTGTCATTTCCGCGTACACATACTATTACTATGTAATGCCGCAGGTAGAAAGAATATTGGAACTCTATGGCAGTGCTCAGGGCTTTGAGGATCAGTTTGCTGAATTTTTTAGCCAGTTCCGTTCGGGTTCGTCGCAGTAATGCTTGGGTAGCTCAGTTGGTAGAGCATCTCCCTGAAGAGGAGGGGGTCGCCGGTTCGATCCCGGCCCCAAGCACATAGTTTGGAAAACTTTTCGCATGGACGGGATCGAATGCGAAAGGGGGTCGGGGAAAAGCGCTAGGGTTTCCCCGTAGAGGAAGGCAGCGAGCATGTGCGAGCGTCGGAAAACCGTGGGTTTCCGAGGAGTGAGATTCCCGGCCCCAAGCACTTGGAGCAGAAACTTATATAGTTTCTGAAAGTTTTATACTCAGACGTTCATCATAGGAGCCGGCAATGTCAGCATGGAACCCATTTGCTGTGGCGTTCGGACGCGCCATGCAGGAAATACGAACGCGCAAAAGGCTCAAACAGTCTGTGGTTGCCTACAAAGCACAGATATCCAAAGCGTACTGCTCAAATATCGAAAATGCGTATGCTCCAAGGCTAAAAAATATTCGCTACGATGACGCCTATGCGGGAAAAGAAATCGCTCAGGCTTTAGCACTCAACGGGCTCTCGATGGAGCGTTATATATTCTGTTACAACCTGTCGCGAACCCTGTCACAAAAACATCGAGGACATGAGTGGAAGGGAAATACTTCTCGCTTTATTGAGCAGACACTCATGCGTGAGCCTGAACTAGTATCTATTCTCTGGCCGGCATTTCTTCTTGCGACAAAAAAAGAACCAGCGAACTTACGGGCTAGGATCCGCGCTGTAACCGAGGAGTATCTAGTGCAGCGGGTACGCGATTATATAGAAGTTACGCATCCGCCCATCTCTGTTGAAAAAGATCTTGTCCAACTAAAAACCGCAGCTTGAGAGCCGCGGTTTTTTCTTAGTTCGATTTAACTTTGAGTTTTGCTTGTCGCCCTTTATCGAGCTTCGGCAATTTTATGACCAGAAGGCCGTGCTTCTCGCTTGCTTCAGCCTCTTCGATCTCTACTTCCTGGGGGAGGACGATAGTGCGACTGAAAGAACCCCAGTAGAGTTCCTGGAAGAAAAAATCGCTCCCAGAGCTTTCGCTATGGCGTTCACGCTTACCGCGGATGGTAACCATGTCGCGCGTTATAGAAACATCCAAGTCATCAGGACGTACACCCGCTATCATCGCCTTTATGACGATTTGCGTAGGAGTTTGGTATACATCAACAGCAAGCTCGCCGCCTATTTCCTCCTCTTCTATAGCTGCAGCCGCAGAAGAACCGCGAGGTTCTGTGCGAGCAGCGAAGGAGGATCCGCCGCTTTCAAGTTCATCAAAACCGTAGTCGCTCTCGCCCGAGCTACCCGTGAGCCATTCAAATAGTGAACGTCGTTCTTTTGCCATAATTTTTAACAGTAGTCGCGCGTTGGCTGCTTAATGCGCTCTATAAGGATCAAGAGCACCGCAACACCAAGCCAGATACAAAGGAAAACCCAAAATGTCGCCCCACTACCTTTACCCAGTATAAAAAAATTGAACACAGTATGCAATGCAATGGCAAGGATAACTCCTATTACTCCTGCAAGGCGGCGAACGCCAGCGCTCTTGTAAAACGCTAATGCAAGACACATACCAATGACTGCCGAGGCAAGCGTATGCAATAGTGTTGCACCTATAAAGCGTAGGTCTCCGGTTACAAGCGTTCGCACTACATCGCCTTCGTACAGGGGAGTTAGCAGGAAGAGTACGTTTTCCATTGCTGAGAAACCGAGTGCTGCAGTAACCATGTAAATTACTGCATCCAATGGTTCATCAAATACTCGTGTCCGTAGAGCGGTGAT
This sequence comes from Minisyncoccota bacterium, assembly GCA_020050775.1. Lineage (GTDB taxonomy): Bacteria > Patescibacteriota > Minisyncoccia > Phycocordibacterales > SBAW01 > GWA1-54-10. The sequence goes on along the minus strand of JAGVKC010000026.1, from coordinate 809 downwards.
ATAGGCCGCTCCGAATTTAAACAACTCTTCTATGGTCGCCCATATAAAAAGGAGGGAAAGTCCGGCGAAGTAGCCTATCGCGGCGCGCTCAAGATACAGCACTGGAAACACGGAGAGCATGCCAGCGATGAAGGCGAAAAAATGTAGCGTTTGGGTTCTGGTTCGCAACGGTCTTCAAGAAGCCAAAAGAAGAGCCAAATAAGCGCCGGGAGGATACCGCCAAGCGCTGCTATTAAGACGACGGTCGAAACCATATAGGACTAGTATACCCCGTGAGATACAGGCAAATGTAGGTGTAAAGTATCCAGATTTCTATCTCATGGGGTATGCCCAGGAATTCACAGCGTTACTGAGTCTTTTGCGAAGGCCATTGCTCAACCATAAGTAGGTCCTGAGTACCCGGGAGATCTTTCCAAATCTCTTCTGTTACGTACGGCATGAAAGGATGTAGCACTTTCAGTATTATCTGCAGAGACTGCAGCAATGCCGATGCACGGGAGGCGGCTCGCGCCGTATCTTCGCCTTTGAGTATTGGTTTGCTGTCTTCTATAACAACATCGGCAAAACGACTCCAGGTGAACTGGTACGCTGCGTCTGCACCGAGGTCGAGACGGTAGTCTTCGATTTGCTTGGTCACATCTGCGGCCATAACGCGTGCTTCTTCAACAAGCATCTGGTCTTCCGGAGCGAGCGGTGCGTCTAGGGTGGGGTTTTGCTCAAGCACGAAACGAGTTATGTTCCAGAGCTTGTTGCCGAAGTTCTTGTAGCCGCGGATGCGGTCTTCGGAAAGTTTTATGTCGTTACCCGGT
>JAGVKC010000021.1 GCA_020050775.1 Minisyncoccota bacterium | reverse complement strand
GGGGGGGGGTTCTGTTAGGCAGTGTGAGTTTTTTCCTCAGCTTTCTTCTTTGCCTCGGCGTGCATTTTTTCCTGCTCCTCCTTGGCCTTTTTTTCTGCTGCTTCTTTTTCGTTATACGTCATATATTTTTGGTTAGAGATCTTTTTATGTACTAATATTGGACGTCGACCCCGTAGTACCAAGCGTACAGGAGCGATCTGTACTTTAGATGAGACGCTTTTTACTGCATCTTTTTTAGGATGCGTCCGACCGTATTCCATGTACGCGTTGTAATTTCTTTGCCGTATTTCTTTTCAACGACACGCATAAAGTCTGGTGTCCGACCTGTAGTTATGTCTATGACTGTGCAGAGCTCTTTGTGTCTGTTTTTAAAAAACGTAACAATTAAGTAATTCTTTTTGCTCTGTTCAACTCCTTTGAAAGGATTTTTCTTAATAAGCTTTTCGATCTCTTCTTTACTGCGGATTATGGTTGTGCTGGTGAACCCAAGCTGTATAGGAAAGGCTTTTTCTATTTTTGCTTCAAGCGCACTAGTATTTTTAGAAGGGGAGTCAAACACTACATTGCCGCTGGCTATGACAGTCTGCACGTTCGTAAACCCCAGCGATTCAAAGACGCCCTTTAGTTTCTCACCCCGCATGTTGGGGTTCATCGGCATGATGCCCCGTAGCAAGGCGACGTATCTCATGCAGGTACTTATATCACACAGAAAACCGCCCCAGAAATTTCCGGGGCGGCGTATGAGTTCAGTACAGGCGAATGATGCCATTTTTCACTTCCGCACGCGTCGCGGGTTGTGCACCATTCATCTGCACAGGCTGTGCGTCGTAAAAGATCCGGAGCGTGAAGTAGTTGCTCGGCTTTCCCGGGCACTCCATGGCGTTGTAAAGCCTTTTACCTTTCACGAGGCGGATCGTTTCGTAGCAGTATTTGGTGGGCGCTTGCGCACTCAGTACGTAGCCACTGGGCTGTTGACTTTGCCACAGCAAGGTACCTTCTTCGGCAGATGCTGCAAGTGCGAGGACTGCGTACGCGATTATAGAAAGAACAATACGCATGGTAAACCTCCCTGTATGCGTGGGGGTATATAAACACGGTTTGGATAGATAGGGAAGGAAGTGACGTTTGAGCGTAACGAGTAGTTCCACAGTATTGTTACTAGATAGTCCATATGAAGGCACTCATCATCGAGCTGTGGTATTTCTTTCTCGCCAACCTCCGGGCGAGCTATTTTGGCGTGTTCCTGCTCTCTATATTTCTTATTACTGAAGTCGTGCAGATTCCTTTCGTAAGCAGATACGACTTTATTTTTCTCTCAGCGGTTGTATTCCAGGTATGTGTGCTTGTGTTCAGGTTCGAGAAGCCAAAGGAATTTTTTGTCATTTTCCTCTTTCACATACTAGCAACATGTATGGAGCTCTTTAAGACGAACCCAGATGTAGGTTCGTGGATGTACCCAAGCATCAGTACGGCAACATTTGCGATTGCGTCAGTACCGCTCTTTTCAGGATTTCTGTACTCAGCAGTTGGCAGTTACATCTCGCGCGCGTTCACCTTCCTCAATCTTTCCTACGAGCGTTTCCCAGCCTATTACCATCTGTGGATTCTTGCACCCCTCATTTATATAAACTTCTTTACGCACCATTTCTTCTTTGATATCCGGTACCTACTCTTTGGTTATATTTTTATTATCTTCTGGAGTACGAACATTCAGTACCGCGTGTACCAAGTGCAACACAGTATGCCGTTTCTGCTTGCGGCAGCTCTAATGGCATTTTTTGTGTGGTTGGCAGAGAACGTTGGAACATTCACAAGCATCTGGCTTTACCCGAACCAGATAGAGTATTGGGAGCTTGTGTCTTTTAATAAAATAAGTTCGTGGTTTCTTCTGCTCATGTTGAGCTTTGCGCTCGTCTCGATAATTTATCGAGACAAACTGCGTCAATAACTATCTATCCTGCAGAGCATCCAGCAGTATGCCGAGCGCAAACACAAGCCTTCTGTCCACGTGATCTAACTCGCTCTGTAGTTCGACTTTATACTGGTCGGTAAGCCTGCCCCACAGACGCTCATGATGGCCAACTGAAACACCATCTTTTTCAAAGATGAAATTGATAGGCAGAAACCCAGCAATGTCTCCAAGGTAGGGGACAAACTGCGCAACGCGCCTGAAGACGCCCATGGATGTACTGCGCTCCTTTGCAGTAAAAAGTAGAACATCTTTCGAATCAAATATCTCCCACGTGCTTCGCGTGAGGGATGCGCGGAATGACTTTCTGCAGTAGCCGATAAGTTCTCCCGCAGCGTCTTTTACTAAGAATTTTCCGTGCACATCGAGAAGCTTCTCTGCCTTAACGGTGAAAAGGGTTTCTGTGCGGGAGTCATTCGTCCACACGGTGATAGCTTCGCGAAACGCGAAGCGGTCTTGCTCCGCGAACGCTATCTGTTCACCTTTAGTGTTGTTGTCGTACAAAAAGTAGTCGTAGCGATTTACGAGTAACGTGAGCTTCTGCTGCAAAAGAAACTGACGGTGTTGCTGTAGATCCATGAGGTGTAGTTAGGTGTTACTTACTGACTCTTATATTTTTTCTGTTGGGAAACGGTTGCAAAAAATGCCACTATCATAGCCGCCACAGAGCTGAGGAATATTTCGAGATGCTCAGCGCCATTCATCCACCACGCCCCTACGACTATAGCGGATGCTCCCACAAGCGCAGCATGAGCTATGTTTGATACCTTAGTTATTTTAACGGATGAATGTATCTCAAAAGCAGAGAAAAGAATCATCCAGATGCTGAATATATAGAGCCAGGTATCATTATCCTCGGCGCCCTTAATTAACCATGCGGAGGCCACTATGATGAGAGCGCTCACAATCGAAAAGATAAGCACCCCGTATTTATTAAGTAGTGAAGTCATGCCCTTAGTATAACAAATCAGGCTCCGCAGCCAGGAATCTCTCCCTCGACTAAAACTTTTTCGTCAAAAAGTTTTGTCTGGGCACCGCCTCGCGACCCGCAATTGCGGGTGCCCGCTCCGGCGTTCGAGTCCTGTTCACGGAGAGAACTACAAAAACCCGACGGCATGCGTCGGGGTTAGTAGTCTCTTGCTCCGCAGCCAGGAATCTCACTCCTGAGTCTCCAGCTCTTACAAACCCCTCGGTTTGTATATTCCGCCACGGGGAACTAGTCGTTCCCCGACCCCCTGACATGTGAGATTCCTGATACAAAACTGAAGTACGAAAAAATCCCCGAAAGGGGATTTCCTCGAACTTTGCTCCGCAGCCAGGACTCGAACCTGGAACCAACTCCTTACACGTAATCCCTCATTGCTGAGAGCGTGGACTATATCATCACCGGTTCTCGGTGCGGGGCGCTTCGGGGATTAGCCCTACTTCCTTTCGGAATAGTCTCTGAACCTTCCCTAAAAATATTTAGGGCTTGGCTGCTGATTGCCCCAGTGGGGTTTCCAGCAATTCACCTCGTTATTCGACTCGGATTCCTCCGAGAAGCTGCGTTTGAAACACAGGGAGCTGCTCTACCATTGAGCTACTGCGGAATATGTCGAACTCAACCAATATAACGTTTTTGGCGATATTTTACAGTGCAGTTGATTAAAAAAATATTTACTGTATAACTTCTCTAACGTCGCTTAGTTCTTTCCGATAGGTATGCAGGGTCTGGCGGCGTTACCTGCGGATCCTACGAAAGAGGAGAGGCCTAATGAGAGAAGTTTTTCTTAATGGTAAAAATGTGCAAGGCACCGCCCTGCACGTGTCCTTTGCTGAAAAGCTCGAGAAGTTCTTTAAGCGTAATGGCACGGTGTATCAGACTTACGCCTCGGCATGTAATAGGAATGTCACGCTGAGGACCACTTCAAAAGATATTCATTTATTCCTTGGCGCACTGTCGCAAAGTGCACAAGGAGACTTCGTGTACATTCTTTCTGCCGAATCTTCCGGAGAACCTTTTCTTCTCGTCGGTATGTATGGGAACGAGCAAAGAAAATCAATCTTAGTGACCATATCTACTCAAAGAGATAGCGTCGTCATAGATCTTTCCCCCGCCCACTAAGCGTCAGGTTACATAACCGCCCCGGTATATGCCGGGGCGGTTTTTCTATACACTAGGCCACACAAATAGGGGATTTGCAAATTATGGAGGATATGTTATAATACCAAGTGGACTAAGGTCTGTAGGGCCTTGCCGTACTTTTTAACTCAAACAGGGGGTACGCATCATGCGTTCCATGAAATATCTGATTCTCGGAGCGGCTATTGCTGCTTCGACCACTTTTGCATCCGTCGCTTCGGCGGCCGATGTGCCGGTTTCGCCGACCTACCAGCTCAAGCGCCAGCAGGTGCAGGTGTTCAACTGGACCGGCTTCTATGGTGGCGTGCATATCGGCTACGGGTTCGGCGAAACCAAAGACGCGGTTTTTACCGGTCTTGGCATCAACACCAACGGATTCGTGGGCGGCCTCCAGGCCGGCTATATTTCGGACATGGGTATCTGGGCTGTCGGCCTCGAAGCTGACATCTCATTTGGTACCTTGGGTGGCGATGCCAACTTCTTCGGCATCGACGCCGAACACAAGTACAAATACGAGTCGAGTGTTCGCGGCCTCATCGGCATCCCGATGAACAACGGTCGCCTGCTTCCCTATGTGACCGCCGGTGTCGCTTTCGCGAAAGCCGAACTGCGCATCCCCACCTTCGGCCTTATTTCGAAGGACAATTACACCGGGGTTATCGCTGGTCTCGGGATTCGCGGTGCATTGACCAACAACCTCTCGTGGGACGTCGGGTATCTCTACACCGACTACGGCTCGCAGAGCGCATTTGGTTTCGCCAATGCGGTCGACGCGCACAACCACAAACTACGGATCGGCCTCAAGTACCGCTTCGGGACCTAATTCGTCCTTACGCGATCTAAGCCCGGCAACTCATTGAGTTGCCGGGCTTTTACTTTTTATACTCTGCTTACATAGGTCCGACCTCTGTATACAGAGGTCGGACCTATGTTTTTGCTGCTTCATGCGCGCTCCAGAAGCTTTTTCGTACAGTTATACGTTCTGGTTGTATACTTTCTATAATGCTTAACTACAACATCAAAGGAACCGGGCTTGAAATTACGGACGAAATCCGCACGTACGCCGAGAAATGTCTGCAGAAGGCAGAGAAATTCCTTAATGGCGAAACGACTGCCCATGTAGATATTGAATGTGAGTTCCGCGGCCAAGAAAATGGTCCAAAGTATCGCGCGGAATACACGTTGCAGGCGCGCGGAGAAGTGTACCGTGCAGAAGGCGTGCGCGAAACCCTCCATCTTTCTTTAGATGCCGCGATGGACGATCTTTCTTCAGAACTACGCACCGAAAAGCGAACGCGTCTGCGCTTTATACGCCAAAGTGCGGCAAAAGCTAAAGACTTCATGCGCGGCTGGCGCAAATCGATATAGCCTGCTACCCTCTGTGCGGACGTTCTACTATAGGAGGGGACATGTCATCGGTGGAAGTTTCTGAAGCTATTAATCTTCGTGAAGAGTACGAACGAGCAAAAGAACTCGTACAAAAAGCAAAAATGTTTAAACCGGGGACTACTCCCTGGGAAGAAACGAACAGAGCCGTGCGAATGTTGGTGAAGCCTGGTATTTATATTCACCATAAAAGCAGCAAAGTAAAACCTATGCGATACATTGTCTTCGGAGTATCCGATGACACTGAAGAGCCTGGCGACTATGGGGTTATGTATTTTGCGAAGTACCTTCCGTTCGTAGGAGATCTTGCGCGTAGGCCCCTCATAGGCAGTATCAACGGCAAACGCAAACGCGGGTTCTTGGAGCCCGTGGGGCCTGATGGTGCTAAGCCAAAAGATCTCAAGCCAAGATTTGTCTTCGAAAGAAGTGCGAGTTATCTCTTCGCAGCTCTTGAGTCGGAAGGTTTTAAGACTTTCAAATAAACACACCGCCCCATGAGATAGCCGACAGGCAGCATCTCACGGGGCGGTTTTATTTTTTAATGTGACTGTATTCCTCGAACGACATTTCTTTCTTGCCTTCTGGTATGACGCGTAGAAGCTTCAATGCGCCGTTTTCAATTCCTGCGTCGGTTATGATGACACGCTTTCCATCTTGTGTTTTAAAATAGGCGCGCGGCCCTTTGTCGAACGCGCGAATTTTCAGTAGTTCTGCACGCGCGTCGCCCAAGAGGTTTATGAGCGCATCTTCGTCGGTAAATTTTCTTGTGAAGCTAGCGTTAGATTCATCCTGCACCTCAGCAGTTACTTCTCCTGCAATCCAAAGCGGCATCGTTTCGGCCAGTAAATTACCGCCCTCGGTTGCGAGAAGTTCTTCGAAAAGAGAACCTTTAGGCGGCCATTCACTTTCTTCAAGCTCAACGCGCGCTTGCGCTACTACAGGACCAGCATCCATTGTTTCGCTCATCTCCATGAGGCTTACACCTGTTACGCGTTCGTCAGCCAGGATTGCTGAAAGAGCAGGCGAGGGGCCACGGAATTTTGGCAGGAGCGACGGATGTACGTTTAGGCAGCCACGGCGAGGAAGTTCGAGAATATTTTTTGGTATCAATTTTGCATACGCAGCCACAGTAAATACGTCCCATTCGGTATTTCCAAGTTCTGCCAAGAAGTTTTCGTCTTTAAGAGTAGCTGGCGTCAGCACATCTATGTCTCGTTCGAGCGCCCATTCTTTAACGGGCGAGGGACTAAGCTCTAGCCCTCGGCCGCGCGGCTTGTCCGGTGCCGTAACAACAAGCGCGGGCACCAAACCATTCGCTTCAAGCGCATCAAGCACCTGCACCGCAAAGCGCGGCGTACCGAAGAATGCAAAAAGTGGTTCTTGTGCAGACATACTTATTCACCGCGCACTTTTTTGCGTGCCTCTTGCCACTCATCCTCCGTTTCAAGCTTTATCGCTTTGTCGACGTAGAGAATGCCGTCTAGGTGATCGCACTCGTGTTGAAAAATGTGTGCTACGAGCCCAGAGCCGTGGTAGGTAAATTCCTCTCCGGTTTCATTCAGTGCTGTCACGGTTGCTTTAGTATGGCGCAACACCGTGCCGTATTTGTGACGCACGGACAAGCAGCCTTCTGAGAGTTCTTTTTTCTCGCGCGATTTACGCGTAACGACAGGATTTATAAATACGCGATCTTTTGGAATATCTTTTTCCTCACCTTCTTCCTCTGGTTCTACAAAGACTTTTCCAGCAATAACAAATATGCGAAGTGACTCTCCGATTTGTGGCGCAGCGATAGCCACACCAAACTCTTCTTT
>JAGVKC010000083.1 GCA_020050775.1 Minisyncoccota bacterium | reverse complement strand
TAAAGACTATGTGCGCAGCAAGGATCATTTTATAAGTGTATCGCGAATGTCGCGGTAGTGCGTGCTCCACGGCTTGCCGGTAAGTGCCGGCCAAATAAAGTTCATTGAATAGGTAATATTTGTGCGCAGAAAGCCTTCTTTAGCAAAGCGCCGCGCGGAAGAGAGGATATAGAAGTCCATGCGAAAGAGAACTTTTCCGACCTTCGAGAGCCGCTTAGCAATGTCAGTATCTTCGCCGTAAAAGGCGATTGAGGTGTCAAAGCCACCAATCTTCTCCAACGCATCTTTGCGTGCGACAAAATGCGCGCCGTAAATCATGTAACCAACGACAAAGTACATCAGGGGTGCGGTTGACCACCACGAAAGCGCGAGTGTTAGTTTCTGCACAAGGGTCGCATCCCAGTAGTGTGCAGGACCGGAAAAGGCAACGACATGCGGATTTTTTTTGAATACTTCAAACACTTTTTCTACCCAGTGCTCCGGCATGCGGGTGTCAGCATCCATGTAACCCACAAGTTCTCCTTGTGCCTCTTTCAAGCCCTTCTGCCTTGCATAGGTGAGCCCCTTTGTATCTTCGCGCACCACGCGCACCCCGGGAAATGAGGAGGCTATTTTCCCAGTACTATCGCTAGAAGCATTATCAACAACGATCACCTCGTGAAGGGCTTTGCCGTGTTGTGCTATGGAACGCAGGCAATCTTCTATGTATCGCTCCTCGTTATGAGCGGGTATGACCAAGGAAAGACGCATGCAGATTACAATACGATAAATACCAAAAGGAGCGCTAGGAGTACCCGGTATACGCCAAAGGGCGTGAAGTCATATCGGCGCACGAACGAAAGCAGAAAGCGGATGGCGATGAGAGCCACTAGAAAAGAGGTTATAAATCCTATAAGTAAGAGTGGTGCATTACTGGTAAACAACAGGTCGCTATTTTTCGTAAGGTCATACCCGGTGGCGGCAATCATGGTTGGTACCGCCAAAAGAAAAGAGAACTCCACAATTTTTTCACGACTCACGCCCGCTGCGAGGCCGCCAAGAATCGTAGCAGCAGAGCGCGACACGCCCGGAATTATTGCCACGCTCTGAGCAAGTCCGACAAAGAGCGCCACACCGTAGCTAATGGGGCGGTCTTTTATCTTTTTTTGTTTGTACCAGTATTCAAACGCAATAAGTGCAATGCCGCCCACAAGAACTGCGAGTACCGCGATGTTGTTATTACCAAGCAACGAACCTTTTATAAAAGGGTACAGCAAAAGGCCTACTAGAGCGGTCGGAAGAAAAGCTACGAATAATTTTTTGAGGAGTTCAATATCAAGAAATGCCTTCCAATATAAGACAACAACAGCGAGTATTGCTCCGAGTTGTATTGCAATCTCGAAGCTTTTTACAAAGTCGCTTTGCGGCAGCCCAAGCACTGTTGCCGTGAACATCAAGTGGGCGGTAGAAGAAATAGGAAGGAATTCTGTAATACCTTCTACGGCACCCAGAATAATGGCCTCAAACCATAACATACGGAAATCCTATCATGTTCCCCCTCACACTGGCTTTTTGTTGCTTTCGTTGTGTGTCGATATACTAGGTGCTCAATTTTTTTTGAAGTAACTTTGAAAACACTTGAAAGACAACGACAAAAAGTAGTGTGCAGGGTTCACCTGCCGTTCAGGAGCGTTGTTTCATACTGAGTATTCGGTCGAGCTTATTAACTCACTACATATCGTTATGAACAAAAAATTGATCGGCGCAACGGCGTTGGCGTTCCTTCTTTTTTCAGCAAGCGTTGCAAGTGCACAAAGCACCACGACTCCGGGTACTCCGGACACGGGCACTGGCGGCGATGCAGCAACTACGTTGACGCTTATGGGCGTTGCGGCAGTAGTTGCTCTTGGCGGCGCTGCGTACTTGGCGCGTTCCAAGCAGACAGAGGCTTAGTGTTTTTAGGAGGCCCTCGCCTACGGGGCGGGGGCTTCCGTCATACCTATGACATCACGTATACGAATTACTATAGCGCTCATTACTGTCGCAGCAGTTGGGTTTTTCTTTTTTACCGCCGGCTCGCTCGCCCGGGATGTATTCATGCCGTATATAGAAGAAGAGGCGCCGCCGCCTGTTGCATTTGTTGAGCCTAAAGAAGAGAACAAGCCTGTGCGCCTAGAGATAGCGAACATCGGTGTTAAAGCGTATGTGCAACATGTGGGAATTACAAAGAGCGGCAAGATGGCTGTGCCCTCCAACTACACCGACGCTGGGTGGTATCGCTACGGTACGGTGCCAGGAGAGAAAGGAAGTGCTGTGATGGACGGACACCTCGACAATGCTGCAGGGTTACCAGGAGTGTTCAAGCGTCTTAACGAGCTAGAAATCGGAGATGAGATTGTGGTTGAAACAAAAGACGCAAAAAAACTTACGTTCGCAGTGACTAGCGTAGAATCCTACAATTACAAGGAAGTGCCCCTGGAGAGACTATTTAATAGGAATGATAAGGCGCGCCTCAATTTAATAACGTGTGAAGGCGCATGGATACAGGGAGAAAAAACGTACGATCGACGATTAGTTGTATTTGCCGAGCTTCTTCAGGACTGATTCAACGTCAGCAATCGAGACCGGTTTAGTGAGATGGAACGCAAAGCCTGCTTCTTTGGTACGGCGGCGGTCTTCTTCCTGGCCATATCCAGTTAATGCAATGAGAACCAGCGTGACGCCATAGCGGCCGCGCAAAATGTGCGCAACTTCATACCCATCCATGCCCGGTAGTCCAATGTCTAGAATGACAACATCAGGGTTGAACTTCGCTATTTTCTGCAATGCTGACGGGCCATCATATGCAACTTCGACTTCGTGGCCATTGTGGAGCAAAAGCGCTCGCAGACCATTTGCCGCGGCTTCGTTGTCGTCTACCACGATGACGCGGCGGTGCTCGCCAGGGACGGAGAACGGTGCTTGCGGCCGACGAACGCCAAAGCGTTTTGTAGGCTTCTCCAAAGGCAGCTGGGAATGTTCTTCAAGCGGCAACCACACCTCAAACGTACTTCCTTTGCCCGGGCCTTCACTCGTGGCCGTGATGGTGCCGCGATGGAGTTCTACTAACTTGCGAGTAAGCGAAAGTCCAATGCCCAGGCCTCCTGGTTTGCGGGATGATTCAGGCGAAGAGAAAGGTTCGAAGATAGAGTCCATATGTTCGGCGGCAATGCCGATACCGTTGTCAGC
>JAGVKC010000029.1 GCA_020050775.1 Minisyncoccota bacterium | reverse complement strand
GTCCACTGAATCTATTGCCGAAGACTTCGTGACCGGCATGTTTATGCACGAGGAAGGATACAAATCATATTATCTTGCAGAAGTACTTGCAGAAGGGCTTGCAACAGAAGACTTCCTTACCTATTCAAAGCAGCAGTTCCGCTGGGCCCGCGGTGCGCTCGATGTCATATTCCGCTACAATCCCTTCTTTCGCAGAGGACTCTCATTCGCGCAAAAGATTCAATACCTTGCATCAGCAAGCTTTTATCTTTCTGGTGTTGTAGTGGTCATAGACGCGCTCTTGCCTCTAGCGTTCTTCAACACCGGCATCGTGCCGATTGAAGTCTCCGGCATGCTACTTGCCGCTGTGTTCTTGCCGTACATTTTTGTTACGGTCTATGTCATCCAGCGCTCAACGAATTTTATGTTTACCTTCCCTTCGATGGCATTCTCTATGAGCGCATTCAACATCCATCTCAATGCCCTGTGGGCTGCCGTAACGCGCCGCAAGTCCTCCTTCGTTATTAGTTCAAAGGAGCAGGTAACAGGTAACTTCATGCGTCTAACCTCCATGCATATCGCCTATATTGTGCTAGTCGTATTCGGCATCATTGTGGCATTCGCGCGCGAAGGGCTTTCTGCGTCGCTTATAAACAACACCGCCTGGGCGCTTCTAAACGTAGCAATATTCATTCCATTTATCCGTGCGTCTCTCCCGCAGCGCAAACGTGCAACACTTCTGGTACCTGCTGCGCCGGAATCTTCCTATGCCCATAGACACTAACGCTTCTGTGCGCACAGCCGCATATCTTTTTGTACTGATGCTCCTGACAGCAGGACTTTCCTTGTTCTTCTTTTCTCAGCAGAGTTTACGCTTGGACGAGGCGCAGAGTCTCTGGCAGACCACGCGTACGCCTGGAGAAATTCTGTCTATTGTTGCGCGCGACGTGCACGTGCCCTTGTATCACGAACTTCTTCACTTCTGGCGCGTAGTTATGGGCGACTCTGTGCTTGCGGCGCGCATGATGTCGCTCCTTTTTTATCTACTGTGTATTCCTGCGCTCTACTTTTTGGGCAAGCTTGCCTACAACCGCTCAGCCGGCCTTTTTGCCGCAACGCTCTTAGCGGTCTCTCCGTTTATGAACTGGTATGGAAGCGAGATACGCATGTATACACTGTTCACCTTTATCGTAATTCTGAATCAATATTTCTTTTTACAGATATTAAAAGAGCGCACAGAGAAGGGTTGGATAGGCTACGGGCTAACTGCGGTTCTGGGCGTCTTTACACATTATTTCTTTTTTCTGGCTTTAACAGTGCAGGCGGTCTTCTTCTTTATTAAACGAACAAGCTTTCCGCGCGCCGCCGTAAAACGCTTTCTGACCTCTTGGATCACCGTGGCCGTCGCATTCATTCCGTGGGCACTCTATGTGTTCGCACTTGGAGAAGCAGGAAATCAAGAACCTGTACTCTCTTCCCCTACAACGGTGAACCTTTTCAGTACACTCTCTCAATTTCTCTTCGGCTTCCAAGACGATCACCTCAACACATTCTTCCTTTCACTGTGGCCTGTAAGTATCCTCGTAGGGTTCCTAGCACTGCGTAAAACACGAAGTATGCAGGTCGAAACGGAATATTTTATGTACACCGTTATTATTTCGGTGCTCTTAGCATTTGTTGCAAGTATTGCTATCACTCCGGTCTTTGTCAGCCGTTATCTTATTCTGGCCGTCCCCTCCTTGTATCTCCTCCTCACCAGTCTTCTGTCCGTATATCCTCCGCGTGCGACGTTCATTGCTCGCGGCGCGGTCATTGGGCTCATGGTAGTAACGCTTGGCATAGAGATTTTTAACCCAGCCACCCCTGTTAAGGAACATTACCGACAAGCGGCGGATTACCTGACACAGAACGCCCAGGCACAGGATGTAGTGCTTCTCTCGGCACCATTCACCGTATACCCGGTGGAATACTATTACCGAGGCGAGGCACCGCTCTTAACCCTACCGTTGTGGGATCGCTATTCATTCGGTGCCATTCCTTCCTTTGTCCCGGAAGAACTTGCCAGCGATGTTGAGGAAGCAACACGAAACTATCAATACGCGTGGCTCCTTCTCTCGTATGACCAGGGGTACAAAGAAGATATGCACCTGTACTTCGATAACAAATACGAGCGCGTACTTGCGAAGAACTTCTCTCCAGGCCTTGACTTATACGTATACAAACTTCGCTACGATACTCCGCTCGCGCAGCGTGAACTATTCTCAGAACAATAAAAAAATTCTCATATTCTTGAGAATATGAGAATGTTTTTAGTGTACTAGCGAGTTAAGGAGAGCCCGTACTCAGGCCACCACGCCCCGGCAGAAGGGCCACCGTTGCAGTTGCCGTCTGATTCGCCCGGTGTCTTTACCCACAAGTATGCATCAATGAGTGTATTGCCTGTGGAGACGCTCGGCTTCTCGCCGCTGCGACGACCCCACGGATTGCACCATTCGCCATTACTTCCATTGCCGTTTCTAGACGTGTCTATGACGAAGTGCTTGCCGTTAAGCAGACGTGATACTTCTGTACCGAATGCGCTTTCGGCTGCCGTTGTATTGAAGTTGGATACATTGAGCGCAAAACCGTCTGCACGAGAGATGTTTGATGCCTGCAGACGCGAGCTTATAGTGCCTGCATCCACCCAACCGGAGTGGCCTGCATCAAGATATACCCGTGTGCCGGAATTACTCTTAAGTATCGAGACTGCATTCCACAGTAGTTCCATACGGCGCTGCTGGTCAGAAGAAGAGAGGCACGCTATGCCCGCAAGAGAGTCGGGTTCAAGAATAACTACAGCATTTGAGTCTCCTATGCCGCGCGCGAATGCGCCTATCCAGCGAGTATATTCGCCCGACGAGCCAACGCCGCCCGCGGAGTATCCGCCGCAGTCGCGTTGTGGAATGTTATACGCAACCAAAACCGGAGCGCTTCCTGTTTTGCGTGCAGCTTCTACTGTAGAGCGAACTGCCTGTTCTACGTCCCCGCTCCAGCCGCCAAACCAGCTCGCCGAAGGCGCACTTGCGAGCGTGTCCATGGCACGCGCATCATTCGGTCGGCTATTGCGCCACTCATTAGCTTGGCGCGCTGCAGGAGAATTCTGATTCACGTAGAGCGTCAGAGAACTCAGGGCACCCGAAGCGGCTGGTGCCGGCGGCTGTTGCGGAATTTCTATTACAGATATTTTCTGTGTTTCTGGAGTACCTACTGCGCTTTGTGCCACTTCAGTAACTGAGGTGGGTCTTGCCGCAGGTGCCGAAACACTTTGTGCACCTATGTATATAGTCACCGCACGCTCAGAGACGACGATGCCATTCTGCCGCGCAATGAAGTTAAGTGTATAGGGGCCTGGGCCGCGCCAATTCCAAGACGATAGATCCACTGACGCTTGCTTGTGCGGATAATCGTTGTAATTATTGTCCATCCAATTCCAAGAACCTCCATCTACCTGCCAAAACATTTCGTAACTCTCAACGGGCGTGTCGGAGAGCACCGCTTTAAACGGCTGTACGCCTTGTACAGTTACATTATTTTGAGGCCACCATACTTCGCTCTCAATGCCAGCGATAGCAACAGCGCCCATGCCTGAGAGCGATATGTTTGCAGGAAGGATAAATATATTAAGGAGTACAAGCGCCATAACGGCCCCCTTGTAGAGGCCAGCAAAGCGAAGTTTCTTCGAACGGCGAATAATATTAATGCTAGTTTTAAGAACACGCGCACGAATTTCATTACCAATCATTCGCTAAAAAGTGTACGGAAAACCTACGCTTGACGACAATCGCACTCGCGGGGTCAGATGAAGTTTAGCTGAAAGTCGTTGTGGTTGAAGGCTCGTTTGCTTCATACAGGTATATGAATTTTTCAGCTATATAAGGAGCTTCATGCAAAAAGCCGGCGTCTGCCGGCTTTTTGAACTACGACTTTTATATTAGGAGACTGTGCCGACAATACTGCGCGCGAACTCAAGCACAAGGTTAAGGATAGAAATAATAAACCCTATAAAAAGCTCTAGGATTCTTAGTAAGAACGAAAGGATCATGTAGAGCAGTTCGGTTATGGCGTTCATAGATTGATTATACCTGAGGTGGAATAGATGTAATGGCTGGAACAGGGGCAGCAAATTTTGCTATGCGCCGCTTAGCGATCCACTCTGAGATAAGAAGGCCAATTATTGCAATAGTGATAGCCGGAAAGCCAAAAAATACTACCGGAATAAGTGCAAGCCCTCCGACATTTGGAGCTTGGATGGGAAACAATAGAGCAGGAATAAATACCAGTGCAATGGGAATAAATACCAGCGAGAGACAGATACCCAGAATCCATTTCCATACTTTTACAGCCGTACTTATGGTTGGCATGGACATAAGAAAGAGAACGATGGCTATTGGTACAATGATTAAATTTAAAGTAAGCAACTTACTCAACAAAAATCCTAGGCCAATATTAGGCAGAGGAACATCAAGCGCATTACGCAGTATTTCATACACAGAAGGCAGTAGCAGTGTCAGTAGAACAAATGCTAATAAAAGACGGGAAATCTGGTGCAACACTATCATGCAAAAATTGTAGCACTAGATTGAGACGGGACTTGGTCACAGA
Source organism: Minisyncoccota bacterium (assembly GCA_020050775.1). Taxonomy (GTDB): domain Bacteria; phylum Patescibacteriota; class Minisyncoccia; order Phycocordibacterales; family SBAW01; genus GWA1-54-10. The sequence continues at coordinate 735 of JAGVKC010000029.1, read as the reverse complement.
TACATTGCTACGCAATGTTTCGCAATGGCGATTTGGAGCTATGGATATGCCGTATCAGCGCTCGTGGTAGTATTGCTATTGGAATGATTCCTCTTTCTAAGAGGAATGCTTTCCCTTGTTCGGCCATTTCACTCTCCATAGGGATGAAAACGAACAGGCAAGGGCCCGGACGCGCTACAACGCGTTCGGGCTTTTTCATTTCGCTAACTGGTGTCGGGAAAATCGGGATGCACGTCTCCGTCTTTCAAGTCAGAGACGGGACTTGGCCAGTCGTATTTTTCCTGACGGAAAAATCGCCCAGCCCGCCCTCGCGGTTTTTGCCTTTCGCTTCGCTCAAACAAAAACATCGCTCCGACTTTCAAATCCCGACGCCACTTCGCGGCTTCAGTAATACAAAACGAGACGGCAAAAGCCGTCTTGTTTTGATTATGCGCGAGAGACGGGACTTGAACCCGCAACCTCTGCCGTGACAGGGCAGCGCTCTAACCAGTTGAGCTACTCCCGCATATGCGCACAATGGTTACTCTAACCGAAAATAAATCGAATAGAAAACCGGGTGTCTGCCTGAACTGGGCAGCAGATACTTTTGTCTGACAAAAGTTCCGCGAAGCCTACGCCGGCACGATCCTCTGATCGCCCGCCTCGCCGTCCTGCAAGTGCAGGACATGCTCCGGCCTGCAAGTCCTTACGCATCCTCCGCAGGGAGGATGCTCCAACAGACACGGGTGTCGGCGG
>JAGVKC010000019.1 GCA_020050775.1 Minisyncoccota bacterium | reverse complement strand
GTAAAGAAAAAGTTACAGTCCATTCCATTCAGTAATGAATGAAAAGAAGCGTGAGACAGGTTGGTCTCCTATCTACTGCAGGCGTCGATTATTGAAGAGATTTGTTCCTAGTACGAGAGGACCGGAATGAACTGACCTCTGGTGTACCAGCTCTGCCGCCAGGCGGAACGCTGGGTAGCTATGTCGGGATTGGATAAGCGCTGAAAGCATCTAAGCGCGAAGCCGACTCTAAGATGAGTAATCATTAAGATCCGTCAGAGATGATGACGTTGATAGGCTTTAGGTGTACGCACGGCAACGTGTTGAGCCAAGAAGTACTAATAGATCGATGTTTCCGCCTCTATAGAGAGAAGGGAAGCTTGAGAATCGCAATAATTTGTTGTTTACCCTGAGAGAAATCGAAGGGTTGAGAAATTTCTACCTAGTTTATAAGCTGCAATGGGTGGGGGAGGATTAAGCGTGTGGTCCCTTTAATGGGATAACTAATTTAAGCGGATGGTATCTGGCCATACGATGAGAACATACCATGTGTCGGTCCCCCTCACCCTCCTATTGCAGCTTATAAACATTTTGGACTTTGTATTTTGGTGACTTGGCGGCGGGGTCAGTCACGCATAAAACGTTTGTGCGTTTTTGCGCGACCCCACCTCGTCCCGTCGGACTCCGGTTCTGAAAAAGCGCCCCGCGCTTTTTCAGCCCGTTATATTCCGACCGGAAGCATGTCCCGTAGGAAAATTGTGAAAAGAATCGAATATTTTGTTCTGGTGGCTCGACGCGAAGGTTACACCCGTTCTCATTCCGAACACGGAAGTTAAGCTTCGTAGTGGCGATGGTAGTCGATGTTACAGTCGGCAAGAGTAGCTAGCCGCCGGTATAAAATATTTGATTCACAATTTTTCCTACTGGGATTAAGCTCGCTCGCGGCGATGGTACTTAGGGTTACACCTGGGGAGAGTAGCTAGTCGCCAGAATAGAAGGTCTAAAACTACGCACATCGGTTCTTAAGCCACCGGCATTTTATTGCTATGAAATGCCTATGTTTCGCGCCGTCGCGCTCAACTAATTGTCTTTCGAACCGATGTAACTCCGCAATGTTAAGAGCACTAACACTTTTTTATACTCCGTGCGCACCATAGCGCTCCGCGATACAATAGTCCATATGAGACTCTCTTGGAGCTTTCGACGCAAACTCCTCTATACATCTGTAGCAACAATTATTGGGGTAGTGGTGTTGTGGTTTATGTACAACACTCTTATTGCACGTGCGCCCACGTGCTTTGATGGCACATGGAACGCAGACGAGAGATATATAGACTGTGGCGGCTCGTGTGCGCTTATCTGCGCGCAAGATGCTCGCGCGCCGGTTGTCATCTGGACGCGCGCATTTCGCTCAAGCGAAACAACCTACACCATTGCTGCCTATGTAGAGAACCGCAACGGTGCAGCGGGTGCGCGCGACGTACAGTATTCTTTCCAGCTCTTTGACGACAAAAACCTGCTTATAGTGGAGCGTTTGGGCACCACTGACCTTCCGCCGGTAGAAAATACGCCTGTATTGGAAACCAGCATAGAAGTCGGTACGCGCCAAGTTGCGCGCGCACTGTTTGCATTTACTGAGACGCCGCGTTGGGAGAGAAATCTTAAGGCGCTTCCGCAACTGCGCAACACTAACCAATTCATCGCAGCAGATGCTTCCAGGCTTTCCGCAACGATTACGAATGACGGCATAGAAGACGTGCGCAACACTAAAGTTGTCGCGGTATTGTTTGACACCTCTGGTATCGCACGCGCTGCTTCGCAGACAACACTGAGTAGAATTTCAAAACGTTCTTCGCAGGATATTGCATTTACCTGGGCAGGAGGGGTCGAAGGGGTAGTGCGCGCAGAAATTACCGTCTTACCGGCATTCTAATGACCCTCGCCGGCTACATTCAAAAAAAGACCGCATCGGTGGACTGGCTTTCGCTTGGTGCTGCGGTCACTTTGGCATGCCTGGGACTTCTGACCATGAATTCGTTTACGGGGCAGGACCCTTTTTTCATACGCCAAGCTATTTGGATAGTCGTAGGAGTCGGCGTATTTTTTATTGCATCAGGTATCGATTGGCGCTTCCTGCGCCGCGGCAGCATCGCAGCGATTTTCTATGCTGCGCTTATCGTACCCTTGGTGGCGCTCGTTGTTATGGGTCAGGCGTGGCAAGGCGCACGCAGTTGGTTTGACTTGGGATTCTTTGCATTGCAACCGGTGGAGTTCGTAAAGATAGTGCTCATTATTGCGCTGGCAAAATACTTCTCACGCCGACATATCGAAATACGCAACATCCAGCACATTTTCGTTTCGGGGGCGTACGCATTCTTGGTCTTCGCGCTCGTTGCGCTCCAGCCGGACTTCGGCTCCGCTATTATCATCTTCCTTATATGGCTTGGCATGGTGCTCTTCTCTGGCCTCTCACAAAAACATCTCTTAGCCGTATTTTTGCTCGGGCTTACCGCGTTTGCAGGACTCTGGCTTTTCGGGTTTGAAGACTACCAAAAGCAGCGCATCATGACGTTCTTGCAACCGCTGGCAGATATACGTGGCGCAGTCTACAACGCGTATCAGTCGACAGTGGCTGTCGGCTCCGGTGAACTTCTTGGCAAAGGAATAGGCTATGGCACACAGTCGAAGTTGCGCTTTCTTCCTGAGTATCAAACTGACTTTATCTTCGCCGCGTTCGCAGAAGAGTGGGGCTTCGTAGGCGTGCTTCTATTATTTTCTTTATACGGGATTATCTTCTGGCGGATATTGCGCCTTGCGACGCGAGGTGCTTCTAACTTCGAAACACTTTTTGCGCTCGGAGTACTTTTTTACTTCGGTGCGCACTTTATGCTGCACACGGGCATTAATATGGGGCTCCTTCCTGTTACCGGTACCACAATTCCGTTCATGAGTTATGGTGGGTCCCACTTACTGGCAGAATTCTTGGCGCTCGGCATGCTCAGCGGCATGGGCCGCTATGCGCGCGCAGCGCACCGCGACGCGCTCGATAGGGAATTTAAGGGAGGCTACAGCGCGCTCTAGTGCGCGTATACGTTGGCAGTTTTTTCTGCCATGTGTGCAAGGGAAAATTCACTCTGCACTTTCTTGTGCAGTGCGGTTGAAACTACTTCGCGAAGAAATGTGTCTTCGTGAAAGAGCGTAAGCGCGTCAGCGAGTCCACGTTCGTTATGCACATCGAAGAGTAAACCGGTTTCTTTGTGCGTAATTACTTCTTCTATACCTGGTATGCGGCTCCCTATGAGAGGCAGCTTAGCTGCCCCCGCCTCCAAAAGTACATACGGCAGTCCTTCTTTTAAAGAGGGAAGAACAAATATATCGAATGCCCGCATGTACTTTCTAGCATCCGGTACAAACCCTAAGAAGCGGATATGCTCTGCTACGCCCACTTCTTCTGCAAGTGTTTGTAGAAACGCAGCCTCTTCTCCGTCGCCTATAATGTAGATGAGAAACTCTTTTCCTTCGCGCTTAAGAATTCCCGCTGCGCGGATAAGGACAGGGTAATTTTTATTCCAGGTAAGTTCTCCAAGCGCGCCTATGACGTTAGTGCCAAGCGGAATCTGCAAAGCGTTGCGAGCCTCAGTACGCCCTAACAAATCTGCGGGCGCAATACCGTTATGCACGAGCCGGACTTTGGTGCGTCAAAAGGGGAATCTTTGAATGCGTTTGAAATTATTCTGCGAGATTGCAATAACTCGGTGTGAAAGAATAAAGCTTGCCCAGGTAGCGAGCGCTATGAGCATCCGCGTAAGCGCTCCGCGGTCTTCGTCTTGCGGAAGACCGTGCACAGTAAAGACTATGCGCGGAACCCGCGCGATACGCGCCGCAAGCGCACCAAGGCCTCCAGCTTTTGAAGAGTTAAGGTGCACAATGTCAGGTTTTTCTGTACGGTACAGCGCCACCAATTCTCGCAATGCGCGCCATTCCTGCCGAAAAGAAATATCCCGCATAAAGGCCTTAATAAAAAAGATGGGTATATGCGCTTCGCGCAACTTTTGCTCTAGTGTTCCACTGGCGGCATTGGCTGCGCCTGTACCGCCGGATACTACAGACACTTCGAATTTGTCCTTGGGAAGGGTAGTTGCAAGGTCAAAAACATAGCGCTGCGCGCCTCCAAAATTTGACTTGGTTACGGTTATGAGAACTTTCTTTTTCATGTATTTGTTGTAATATATCGTGCAACCTATGACAACGGCTTTTCGCCCGAGGACGCTCGTCCTATTTCTAGGAGATCTCTTCTTTTTCGCCTTTGCGCTATGGCTCTCTTTGACCTTGCGTACGCTTGAAATGCCATCGCAGGAACTCTTTCTCGCTCACCTCTCCCCGTTCTCGTTCCTTTTTGCAGGCTGGGTAGTGGTCTTCTTTATTGCAGGACTCTACGAGAGCCGCTCTATCATTCTCGCACGCCGCGCCTTTTCTGTTGCGCTCCTTGTGGCACAGACCTTTAATATCGCCGTAGCTGCTATCTTCTTCTTTTTGACACCCTCTTTTGGTATCGCACCGAAAACTCTTCTCCTTATTTATCTTTTCGTGTCCTTCTTTTTGGTACTGTGTTGGCGTGTCTTTCTATATCCGCGCTTGGGTCTCCAGAAACCTGAGGCAGCAGTTGTCGTGGGCGACAGCGTTGAAGTCCGCGAACTTGTGACCGCATTGCGTTTAGCGCCTCATGCTCCGGCGCGCATTGTCGCGGTAGTGGTTCCTAACGGCGAGCCGGTACTTGATGCAGTCACTGACGCTATTGAGGCACACCAGGCGCGCATCGTCATAGCGGACTTTAATGACCAGCGCGTGCGAGCCGCGTTTTCCGAACTCTATAACTATGTCTTTAGGGGGGTACGTTTCTTCGACTCCTCCGCGCTCTACGAAGAAGTCTTTGGCCGCGTACCGCTCTCGTTGGTAGATGAGCAGTGGGTGGCTCGCCATATTTCCCGCCAGGGCCATATGCTCTATGACCCGCTTAAGAGAATGATGGATATTGTAGTCGCGTTTTGTGCCGGCGTAGTGTCCCTACTCTTGTATCCCTTTCTTGCGCTCGCTACAAAAATTCAAGACGGCGGCCCTGTTTTTTATCGCCAGATGCGTACAGGAGAGAATAATAAAAGCTTCGTCATGTCGAAGTTCCGCAGCATGAGTGGAAGCGACCAAGGCGGGGAGGTGCTCAAAAGTAAACTTGTAGTAACGCCTGTCGGGCGAGTGCTACGCAAAACGCGCCTCGATGAAATTCCGCAACTCTGGAGTGTCCTTGTTGGCGACATGTCGCTCATTGGGCCGCGGCCAGAATTTCCTGCACTTGTAGAAGAGTACGCGCGCGAGATTCCGTACTACAACTTGCGCCACTTAGTAAAACCTGGCCTCTCCGGCTGGGCGCAGCTTTATCATGACAACCACCCGCACCACGGGACCGAAGTAGAAGCTACGCGTGAAAAACTTTCGTACGACCTCTATTATCTAAAACATCGCTCATTGGTTCTCGATGCGACTATAGTGCTTAAAACTATCAAGAAACTTCTTTCTCGCAGTGGGGTTTAAAAGAGAAGATTGTACCCGCCAAGTCCCTGTGTTAGGGTGCGGGCAGATATGAACATCGGAGATAACACCATGAAAGTCCTAGTTACGGGTGCGGCGGGCTACATAGGTGGCCATACCGCCCTGATGCTTGCTGAAGCGGGCTATAAAGTCATTGCTCTGGACAGTATGGAGCGTGCTCATAAGTTTCCGGAACATGCCAATATCATTACTGTTGAGGGCGATATTGGCAACGAGGAGCTTATTAAGACGATTCTTGAGGAACACCATATTGGTGCCGTATTTAATTTCGCGGCATATGTGAGTGTCCCGGAAAGCGAAAAATTTCCGGAGATGTACTTCGAGAACAATGCGACCAAGGCTCAGATGCTTATGCGCGCCGCTGCAAATGCTGGCGTACCTCACTTCATTCAGTCATCGACTGCTGCTGTCTACGGGCAACCGAACATGAGCAAGGTCGACGAAGATGCGCCTTTGGAGCCGATAAATAATTACGGGCGCTCGAAGGTGATTGGCGAAGAGCATTTAAAGGATGTATGCCAGAAGAGCAAGATGCGTTACGTCGCGCTGCGCTACTTTAACGTAGTGGGTTGCGACCCGAAGGGCCGTGTTGGATATAAGCTCGAGAACAATCCGTCGCATCTCATTCGCAAAGCGCTTGCGGTTGTGATGGGCCGTGCGCCTCGCATCGAAATTTTCGGTACGAGCTATCCGACTAAGGACGGCACGTGCATCCGCGATTACATCCATGTCGTGGACCTGGCACAGGCGCATCTTGCGGCTCTGGAGTATCTACAGAAGGGCGGCGAATCAAAGGTCTATAACTGCGGCTACGGCCACGGTTATACTGTTTTGGAAGTCATCAAGATGGTAGAGACAGTCACTCGCAAAAGCACGCACTATGTCGTTTCTGCTGCGCGCGCTGGAGACCCTGCTGAGCTTATTGCAGACTCCAGTCGCATTCGCCAGGAACTTAACTGGGTGCCGGCTCATGATGATCTGCCGTTCATGATCGCAGATCAGCTTCATTGGGAGCGTTCCGAACAGACATAACACAAACCCCGGCGTACGCGCCGGGGTTTTATTTTTGTGTTAGGATGACGCGGTGATTATCGACGGAAAGGCGTTAGCAGCAGACATTGTAGAGAGCCTTGCGCAAAAAAATATGCACGGTTTGAAGCTTGGCGTACTTATGAGCGCGGGAGACGCTGCAACCGAATCTTTCATCCGTATAAAGTCTCGCGTGGCAGAGCGTTTAGGTGTAACAGTCGTGCGCCGAGAACTTGCGGCAGACGCAACTGAGGTAGAAGAACTTCAGGCACTACAAGAACTTGTAGAAGCTACGCAGGGAATTATTCTCCAACTTCCGTTGCCAAGAGTAACCGATACAGCAAAGCTCATTGAGGCGCTACCGGCTTCTCATAATGTAGATGGGCTCACCACTAATGCTTCTGTACGGCCTCCTGTTGCAGAAGCAGTGCAACACATACTTTCTATTTCAAATGTTGAAGCACAAGGAAAAAACGCAGTGGTACTAGGTGCGGGCCGTTTGGTCGGCGCTCCATCGGCTGTGCTATTGCGCGAGCTGGGCGCGAATGTAACTACATTGGTGAACGGAGATTCACTTGTAGCACTGCAAGAAGCAGACATTGTGGTCTTAGGAGCAGGGGAGCCAGGCATAGTAAAACCAGAGATGCTTAAAGATGGGGTTGTGCTCATTGATGCTGGTACCAGCGAAAGCGCAGGAAAGCTCATGGGAGACGCCGATCCGGCCTGCGCAGAAGTCGCTTCTATATATACACCGGTCCCAGGTGGTGTAGGCCCTATCGCGGTTGCGATGATATTTAAAAATCTGTTTGCCCTAGCAGGGGAGTGTTAAATCTGCTATTCTCATCGGCATGTTCGCATTGCGCTATAGCGCGGTCGTGGTCATCATCCTCTCGCTTCTAGTGGGACTTTTTGTATGGAAAAGCGAGTCCCCAGATGGGCGTTTTGCCTTTAAGCTTGGCCTAGACCTCCAGGGTGGCACGCACCTGGTGTATAAAGCAGACAACTCGAAACTTACTCCTGCAGACACACAGGACTCTCTTGCGACACTGCGCGAAGTGGTAGAGCGCCGCATAAACGCTTTTGGTGTTGGCGAGCCTCTCGTACAAGTTGAACAGGGTGGTGCACTTGGTGCTGGAGATCAGCGTCTTGTAGTGGAACTTCCTGGCATCACAGATGTCGACGAAGCAGTGCGCC
>JAGVKC010000047.1 GCA_020050775.1 Minisyncoccota bacterium | reverse complement strand
GCTTTTGGTGCACGGAAGCGGTGTTCAAAATGTTAAAAGGCGTGCAGTCTGTGGAGCCTGGCTATACGGGCGGCAAAAAACCCAACCCAACGTATGAAGAAGTCTCAAGCGGCACTAGCGGCCACGTAGAAGTTGTGGAGATTGTGTACGACCCAGAACAGGTAGCATTTGAGGAGCTTCTGCAAGTATTTTTTGGTAGTCATGATGCAACTACGCTTAACCGCCAAGGAAACGATGTGGGAGAACAGTATCGTTCGGCGATTTTTTACACAACACTACGGCAGCAGCAAAAAGCGCAGCATTATATAGATGTATTGAATAAATCAGCCACACAGCGCATCGTTACTACCGTTGAACCGCTGAAGGAATTTTACAAAGCAGAAAGTTACCATAAGGACTATTTTGCCAATAACCGCTCGGCAGGGTATTGCCAACTGGTCATAGAGCCCAAGGTGGAGAAGGTGGGGAAGAAGTTTAAATCGTTACTCAAATGACGCCAGAAGAATTTGAACGCTTAGTAGGAGAGGAATTTCCAAACGCAATACCTTCACAGTTTCTGCATCTCATATCAAATGTCGCATTTCTTATAGAAGAACAGCCGGACGCAGAAACACGCACAGAACATGGTCTTTCTGCAAAGGAAACGCTATTAGGCCTCTATCGGGGCATCCCTTTTACTGCTCGTGGGGAAGGGTATGGAGTGGGAGGAACATTGCCAGATACCATCACGTTATATCGATTGCCTCTACTGGAAGAAACAGAACGTCTCGTGGTTAAGCGAGGAGGCACGCACGAACAATGCATGCGCCAGGCAATACGGGAAACCATTTGGCATGAAGTCGCGCATCATTTTGGCATGGACGAACGCCAGGTTCGACACAGGGAAGATGAGCGCAACGAATTGCCGTAATACTACGCAGGAAATAACGTCGAAATGTTATACTGGATGTATATGTCTCAAAACAGATGGGTATTAGTGGGTGTCGTCATGCTCGCGCTTGTGGCGGGAGGCTACGTGCTGTGGAACAAAGCACCTGCGCAGCCACCTGTTGTCTCAACTGAAAGCAAACTTTCATACGGCTCTACAGAACTAGGCATTTCGCTTCTCTATGCAGATACGTATACCTATACGGTTGGTGCAGACGTGTACAACGGTGCGGACGCGCGCGTCATTGCGTTTATCGACAAAGAGTTAGCAGCAAACATTCCGCAAGGCGGAGAGGGGCCCCCAGGCATTGCGCTTATTGTGATTGATAACCCAGACGCAAAACCTCTTGAGCAATGGGTGCGTAACGAAACTATTTCTAATTTCGGCCTCTCGTCTGACAAAACCCTCACGGCTAAACCATAGGCGGCGAACTGGCATTCTCATACCGCTTCTCCGGACTTTATGAAAACGACGCGTATGCAGTTGCGCGCGGCGATAAAGTTTATTTCTTTTTCGGCGGCTGGATGAACGAAAGTGATTCGCTTCGCGCTGATTTGCAAGCTATTGTTTCGAGTGTAAACTTCATATAAATGAAACCGCTTCTTTCTCCGTACATCCTTATCGCACTTGCGTTTATGGGGATCGCGGACACGCTATATCTTTCTGTAATTACCTTCCAGGGTATAGCGCCAACATGTCTCTTGGAGGGCTGTACAACAGTGCTCACGAGTTCGTATTCAAAGATATTCGGCGTACCACTCGCCTACATTGGCCTTGTCTACTATGTATACCTGCTTTGCCTCGCCGCATTAGTTGCATATGACCCGTATGCAAAAGGTTTACGCGCGGGCATGCTTCTCTACGCTACGATTGGGGCGCTTATGTCTGTGGCGTTCCTTTATATACAAGGCGTTATCATCGGTGCGTTTTGTCAGTACTGCTTAATTTCTGCAGCACTTACGTTTGTAATTTTTGGTACAGCACTGTATTACGTCCGCTCGAAGCGCAGCACATAAGTTTTTAGAAACGTAGTAAGTTTGCACGTTTTATTTTTTTGTGTCATTGTGTGGGCAGACACACTTTGAAAGGAGGCAGGAATGCCCACGCGCACCAAGAGGAAACCTCCTCCGCTGCGGTTTAATCTTCCTGTAGAACTAAAAGAGAAACTGGGTTTTTTGCTCTCAAAGGCTGAAGATAGTAAGGCGTTTTTCGCCCGAATCGGTAAAATTTATCCGCCGATGGATAAGCGCTACAAACTTATAAAAGATGCGTACGATACGGCCCGGAAAGCGTTCCGCGATAAAAAGCGAGAAGGCGGAGGGCGCTACTTCGAACATCTGCGCGCAGTGACGCTGATTCTTCTGGTCTTTATGAGGGAGCGTAATGCCAAGGTAATTGCGGCCGCGCTTCTTCATGACATTGTGGAAGACATCGACGGATGGAGCATTGAGCGTGTCGAACGTGAGTTCGGGAAAAAGGTCGCAAAGTATGTGTGGTGGGTTACAAAGCCTTCCATCAGCGAAGAATATCCCACCAAGCTCGATGTTGACCGAAAATACCATTTGAATTTGCGCTATGCGCCTCGCAACGCAATTGCGATCAAGCTTGCGGACCGGCTCCACAACTGCATCACCATGTGGGGCCAAGACCGTGAACGCATGCAGCGCAAAGTTGCTGAAACAAGGGACTTTATTCTCCCGATCGCAGAAGAACATATGCTTACGGGCATTCATGCTCTTCAGTCAGTACTGAAGTTGATCGAAAAACGCTACAAGTTCTGAACTTACAAGCCACCCGTCACACTTGAAGTGTGTGGGGTGGCTTTTCTTTTAGTATGCCGGGCGACGAAAGCGTTTATAGAGCCGATAGAGACAGTACAGAAAGGCGATTGCAAGCAGCGGGTAGAATATGCCCGCATTACTAATGACAAAAAGAAATGCCATGAGTATATAGAGATACAGCGAATTGAGTGCAGACCAAAATCCGCCAACAGTGTCTGGAAGTTTCTCGGTCTGTGCGCCGCTAACTTCTGCGTCCGGATCCTTCTCCATTTTCTTTTTTGTTTCGGTTATCTGGGCTTCTACAAAATCTGCGGCACTGGTACGGCCAGAGTCAATAAGTGTAAAAAGGGGAGCGCTGGCTTGCGCAGCCTGTGGTGAGAGGTCCGCGATTTTCTGTTGTATACCTTGCGAGGATTGTATGGTTGAGGCGCTTTGGGAGGCGGCGCTTGCAGTGGGATTTGGTTTAGGTGCGACAACAAAGCTCGCAGATTGCTTTTCTGTTATTTCCGCACCGTTCATAAGTTCTGCGGTAACAGCGTGTGTTCCTGCAGAGGGGCGCCATGACACAGAAGCAGTCTGTGCTTCGCCAGCACCGAGAGACACTGGCGCGGTGCCTATCTTTGATTCTCCGTCTTTAAATACCAATTCTCCAGTGAATTTCGCTCCGGCTTCATTGGAAATGACTGCATGGATAAGCACTGTCTCTCCTTCGGTTACGGAGGGTTTTGAAAGGAAGAGCGATTGCTTTGCAAACCCAGCGGCAAATAAAGAGATAGGGAGGAGGAGCCCGCAGAGCGCCACGGCGAAATATTTCATTACTTGTAAGTATACCTAGCTGCGCACGAGAGCGTGATACTATTGTGGATATGATAAAACTGTGGCATCGCCTTAAGGGGTATTTTGTTCCTGCCCCCAGCAATGCATATCGTCCGCATCTCCTGCGTAGCCGCTGGCTTTTGTTTTTTCTTGCTATCACACTCGCCACGGAAGCCTTCTTAGTCTCAAGCTTGGTGGTTCGTCAGTCGCCGGATAATTTCATTTCTGCAGTTATTGCCGCAGATATTGTTCGTTATACGAATGAAAAACGCTCCTCTTTGCAGGAGCGCACACTGCAGGAAAATGAATTGCTCCAAGCAGCGGCCCAGAAAAAAGCGGAAGACATGGCCGCTCGCGGGTACTTTTCTCACGAGGGCCCCGACGGCAAATCACCCTGGCAGTGGTTTGACGAAGGAGGGTATGACTACCGTTACGCGGGAGAAAACCTGGCAGTGCGCTTTGTTGATTCAAAAGACGTAGTGGAAGCGTGGATGGCTTCGCCTTCGCACAAGGCAAATATTGTAAAAGGAGTGTATACGGAAATCGGCATTGGCGTAGCACAAGGCACATATCGAGGTTCTCCTGCAACGTTTGTTGTGCAATTTTTCGGTGCACCTCCAGGCGGTGGCGCCGCAGCTGTGACTTCTAAAGCTCCATCGTTTAGCGAGACTATTGCTCGCTACACAGCGCAGTTGGTAAGCGAACCGCGCAGCTCCTCGGTATGGGTATTTAGCGCTGTGGCAACACTCTTACTAGTGCTGCTTCTCTTTGCTTTTTTCGTACGCCTGCATATACAGGCATCCGACATGCTCGCTCCTGGGGCAGTGGTTGCCGCGGTCGCGCTTTTGCTTATGGGTGCAAACAGCGCGTTTCTCTCTGACACTACAGACTCTTCTCAAAGCGCAGCCGCGGGCTACGCGCTTCCTATTGCAGATGTGGTTGTTACAGATATTGCTGCAACTACGCAGCGCTAGGGGATAAACAACCTTGCCCGCGCATCAACACACAGGTATCGTAAAGCCTATGACAGCAAGCCAATTGAAGGTAGGTATCGCAGTGGTAGTAGCGCTCTCAGTAGCGG
>JAGVKC010000028.1 GCA_020050775.1 Minisyncoccota bacterium | reverse complement strand
CGGAACACCAAGCACCATACCACTTTTTTGCAACGTAGGCAAAATTATACCTTGTATTTTTTGCGCATATCTGCGACTGAACGGCGGATAATCTCTTTTAAAACTTTTTCATCCACATCCTCAAGTTTCTGTATATATAGACAGCTGCCGCCACTTTTTTTAAACTTTCCTAGTTTTTTAAGTAACGCACTATAGTTCTGGAACCCGGGCATGAGATATATAGTGAGACTCTGTTTGCGTGGCGAAAAACCAGTAAGCGGCCAATCTCCTTCCTGCGAAGAACGTTCGGACTTGTAGTGGTACAAACCAAAACCGACAATACTGCTCCCCCACATCACCGCTTTCTCTCCAGTAACTTCCTTGAAGATTTTTAGAAGTTTTTTGCCATCTGCGCGCCTGCGCTCATCTGTAACTGAACCTATAAACGCTACCGCGCTAGCCTTATTCTTTTGTGTCTTTAGTTCTGCCATTACGCAATCATACCAAATAGCCTTCATTGCAAATTACATCTCACTCTTTCACATATACGAAGAATGTGTGAACAACTCGTACCACTGAGAAATAGTTGTATACTATACTCATAGTATGCGCTCTCGGTGGCTATCCCAAAAACAAAAAGCTATTAAACTGAGATTCCAAGGTATTTCTATTAGAGATATAGAAAAGCTTTTGGGTATTCCCCGCTCAACTCTTAGCGGATGGTTAAGAGATGTTGTGTTAACACCATCTCAGCGTACATCGTTGGAAGAAAACCGAAAAAATGCATTAGGAGTTGCAAGAGAAAAGGCGGCTCAGTGGCACAAGGACGGTCGTCAAAAACGTATTGGGGTCGCAAAAAATGAAGCGCAGGCTGTGTTAAATAAAATAAATACTAAAAATATAGAGGTTCTAGAACTGGCTCTTGCGGTACTTTATTTTGGAGAGGGTACAAAAAAGGAAAAAGGGCTAGTGCTTGGAAATGCAAATCCGGAATTATTGAAATTTTTTATAGCCTGCTTAGAGCAGGTATATCACATAGATAGAAATAGGATTAGATGTGAATTGCACCTAAGAGCTGACCAGTCATCTTCCGATGCAATATCATACTGGTCAAGAAACTTGAACATACCGAAGGAACAATTCCGAGGAGTATATGTCGATAAAAGAACTGCCGGACAAAAAACTTACACCACCTACAAAGGAGTCTGTGTCGTTTCTTACTACGATGTGGCACTCCAACGAAAGTTAATGTATCTTTATGAACTGTATTGCCGAGAGGTAATAAATAGGGGCGGTTAGCTCAGTTGGTAGAGCGTGTCTTTGACGTAGACAAGGTCACAGGTTCGATCCCTGTACCGCCCACTAATGAAAATCCTTGCTATTGAAACCTCCTGCGACCCCAGTAGAACAGCACGGCTGTCTACAGGGCAAGCGAAACACGTATGAGAGTACTAGCTATCGAAACAAGTTGTGATGAAACGGGTGTCGCGATTGTAGAAGCGCAGAAAAATGCCAACGGCATTTCTTTTACTGTGCTTGGCGCTGCACTCCTCTCTCAAGCAGCGCTGCATGCGCAGTATGGTGGGGTCTTTCCTAACCTTGCCAAGCGCGAGCATGAAAAAAATCTACCGGTCATGTTAGAAGAGGCACTACAAAAAGCTGACATGCTCACCACTTCCGAACATGGGCTAATTCTACCGAATGGTAGAATAACAAATCTCGAAGTCGACTACATAGCCGTAACCCACGGCCCTGGGCTTGAGCCTACACTGTGGAGCGGCATTAATTTCGCGGAAAATCTTGCAAAGGAGTCCGGGAAGCCGCTTGTCGGTATAAACCATATGGAAGGTCACCTCATCTCCTCCCTCGCCAGACTAGATACATATAATTCTCATATTCTTGAGAATATGAGAATGTTTGAATTACGAGATGTGAAGCTTCCTGTGCTTGCGCTTCTTATCTCTGGCGGACACACCGAATTTGTACTTATGAAAAAGTGGTTCGCCTATGAGGTTATTGGCAATACGCTTGATGACGCTGTGGGCGAAGCATTCGACAAAGTAGCGCGCATGCTCGGTCTCCCCTACCCAGGCGGTCCAGAACTTTCGCGCAATGCTAAGCGTGCGCGCGAAAAAGGCCATGAGTCATTCGCGAAGCTACCACGTCCGATGATTACTACAAATAATTGTGATGTTTCTTTTTCAGGTTTAAAAACTGCAGCCCTCTACGCACTGCGCGACAAAGGCGGTGTACAGAACCTTAGCCAGGAAGAAAAAGATGCATTTGCTCGCGAATTTGAAGACACAGTTGCAGATGTGCTCGTTGCGAAAACACGCCGCGCACTCACAGAAACATATGCTGAAACATTTGTTATCGGCGGCGGAGTTGCTGCAAACTCGCACATTCGAGAACGTTTGCAGACAATGATTGCGGAAGAATTTCCGAATGTTGAATTTCGTCTTCCCGAACTCTCTATAACTGGAGATAACGCCATCATGATTGCGCAGGCAGCGCTTGTGCGTGCTTTGGAGAACAAACTGCCGGTGCCGAGCGAACCTCTGCGAGCCGTTGGAAATCTCTCTATAGCAAGCTAAAATGGGCCTCATGCCCGAAAAATTCCTCAAACCCTACAGCCCAAAGGATACTGAGGAAGATACATACAAGCGCTGGGAAGACAGTGGCTACTTCAACCCCGACAACCTCCCAGGCGAGCGTAAAGAAAGCTTTTCGATAGTCCTCCCTCCTCCAAACGTCACCGGTACGCTGCACCTGGGCCACGCTGCGATGCTTGCAGTCGAAGACACCATTGTCCGCTACAAACGAATGCAGGGCTTTAAGACTTTGTGGATTCCAGGCACAGACTCCGCAGCTATTGCCACACAGTCAAAAGTTGAGAAAGAAATTCAAAAGTCAGAAAAGAAAAATCGGCACGATCTTGGTCGCGAAGAATTGCTAAAGCGCATTAATGCGTTCGCAGAAGAAAGTAAAAACACCATCATTGGCCAAGTTCGGCGCATGGGCTCTTCGTTAGACTGGAGCCGCTACGCATACACGCTCGACGAGAGCCGTTACAAGGCAGTCATGACTGCGTTCATAAGAATGTATGCTGCCGGGCTTATTTATCGCGGCAACCGTGTCGTTAATTGGGACCCTAAGGGGCGGACCACAATTTCCGACGATGAAATCGTGTACGAGGAGCGCAAAGCAAAGCTCTATACCTTTAAATACTGGAAAGATTTTCCTATTTCCATCTCGACGACCCGTCCTGAAACAAAAGTCGGCGACACAGCAGTAGCAGTGCACCCAGAAGACGAACGCTACGCGCAATATGTAGGACAAACATTTGAAGGAGAATTCTGCGGCGTGCCGCTTTCAATAAAGGTCGTTGCCGACACATCGGTAGAAAAAGAGTTTGGTACAGGAGCCCTTGGCGTTACTCCTGCGCACAGCCAAGTGGACTGGGACATTGCGCAGCGCCATGACCTACCTTTAAAGCAAGTCATTAACGAATACGCAAAGATGATGGTCGGCGGCGAGCGCCTGGAAGATAAAAAAACTACTGAGGCTCAAGAAATAATCGCGCAGTGGCTCCGAGACCAAGGACTCATGGAAAAAGAGGAGGACATTTTACAAAACGTATCAACCGCGGAGCGCACAGGCGGCATTGTAGAACCTCTGCCAAAACTCCAGTGGTGGGTACACGTGAATAAGCCTATAGCAGAGCGCAGCAATAAAACACTAAAAGAATTGATGCGTGAAGCAGTTGCTTCAGGAAACACCAAAATCACTCCTGAACGTTTTGAAAGGATATATTTCCACTGGATAGATAACCTGCGTGACTGGTGCATCAGCCGCCAGATATGGTTCGGCCATCGCATCCCTGCATGGTTTAACAATGGCGAAATAAAAGTACAAATAGAATCACCAGGCGAAGGCTGGACGCAAGACGAAGACACGCTCGACACCTGGTTCTCCTCTGGCCTTTGGACGTTCTCTACACTTGGCTGGCCAGAAGAAACGGAAGACCTTAAAAACTATCACCCCACCGACCTCCTAGAGACAGGGTACGATATTCTGCCTTTCTGGGTAGCACGCATGATACTCATGAGCACATTCCTTCTTGGCAAAGTGCCATTTAAGAATGTCTACTTCCACGGCCTCGTGCGCGACGGCCATGGCCGCAAAATGTCGAAGTCGCTCGGCAACATTATCGATCCCTTGGACATGATTGAGAAATATAGTGCTGACGCGGTGCGCCTCTCGCTTCT